>NZ_JBHVQI010000013.1:0-126615 GCF_042886835.1 Paenarthrobacter sp. NPDC057981 | reverse complement strand
CCACGAACCCCAACAACCGGGCATCTGCCACAGCAGCACCCCGCAAACTCGCCAACACCTCCACCGCATCATCCAGGACCGAGTCCACCTCCAGGGCCGCGCTGCCTGAACCAGGCCTGGGTTTGGCACCTGGACCCGGTCGACGCGTGGTGTTCTCCACGGGAGGGAAGGACTGGTGGGGCGCGTCGGGCACGTTGGTCTGACGTCTAAGCACCTGCCCGCTTGTTCCCATACCAAAAGCCTGACACCGCCCGGCAACAGTTATCAGTCCCCGACCTCCCTATGTGGAAAACCCGCAAAATATCTCGAGCGCAGGGAGATGACACGGAAGCACCCAGCCCATCCCGGAGCCCCCCGCGGCAGTCATTCCGATGTCAGCGCCGCATACGCCATCTGCTCAAGGATCGGCCGGGCTGACTTCGCTGCGATTTTCCTCCCGTGCTGGCGCACCGAGTGCGGCGTGGAGTTGATCAGGCCAAAGGCGGCGTGTGCCCGGACGCGGAGCCCGGCGGGATCTTCCCCGTCATGGATGCGTGACAGGACATCGACCCAGGTCTCCACATAATTGCGTTGCAGCGACCTCACTTCTGCCTGGTCGGCGGTGCTGAGGCTGCTGAAGTCCCTGTCCTGAACACGGATGACGTCAGGATTGCTCAAGGCGAAGTCCACGTGGAAGCGGATGAGGCCTTTGAGGGCGGACAGGGGATCGCCGGACTCGGATACCACCCGTAACCCGCCGTCCAGCAAGTCCCGACTGACGCTGAGGAGCAGTTCTCCGAGCACCGCCTGTTTACCTGGAAAGTGACGGTACACAGCCGGACCGCTTACGCCGGCAGCAGCCCCAAGATCCTCCAGAGACACTCGGCTGAATCCGTTGTCGGCGAAGAGGCCTGCAGCAGCCGACAACAGCGCCAACCGGCGAAGCTCTTTTGCTTGGCTCCGTTGCGTGGCGGTGGCACGCGGGTTCTCGGTGTTTGCTTCCGGGCCTGCTGTCACGTTGTCCTCCTTGGTGCTGATGCCAGCGACTGGGCTACGGGCCTGTTGTGCTGGACATCACAGTTAATACAGACTAACCTAAATTTCAGTTACGTGACACTAACCGAAATGGCTTGTAACGGGGAATGGAACAGGGGTCGATGGAGACAATTGCCAGCCTGGAGGGCGCCTCAACGGCCACCTTCGAGGCCAACGAACGGGCGCAACTGGCTCTGGTGGAGGATTTGAAGGACCGCTTGGCGACGGCTGCCCTGGGTGGACCCGCCAAGTCCCGTGAGCGGCATATCGCACGAGGCAAGCTTCTGCCGAGGGAGCGCATAGATTTCCTCCTGGATGAGGGCAGCCCGTTCCTGGAGATCGCACCACTGGCCGCCAATGGTATGTACGCTGACGATTCGCCAGGTGCAGGCGTTATTGCCGGTATCGGGCTGGTGCACGGACGCCATGTGATGGTCATCTCCAACGACGCCACGGTCAAAGGGGGCACCTATTATCCCATGACCGTGAAAAAGCATCTCCGCGCCCAGGAAATTGCGTTGGAGAACAAGCTGCCGTGCATCTACCTGGTGGACTCCGGAGGAGCGTTCCTGCCCAAGCAGGACGAGGTCTTCCCGGATAAGGAGCACTTCGGGCGGATCTTCTACAACCAAGCACGGATGTCGGCGGCCAAGATTCCGCAAATCGCCTCCGTGATGGGTTCATGCACTGCCGGCGGGGCATACGTTCCGGCAATGAGCGACGAAACGGTCATTGTCCGGAACCAGGGCACCATCTTCCTGGGCGGTCCGCCCTTGGTCAAAGCCGCCATCGGCGAGATCGTCACAGCAGAGGAACTGGGCGGCGGTGACGTCCACTCACGCATCTCCGGAGTCACCGACCACCTGGCCGAGAACGATCAACACGCGCTGGAAATCGTCCGTGACATCGTGGCGACGTTGCCGAAGCCGGCGCAGCCGGCCTGGGAAACGCTCGACGCCGTCCTGCCGCCCGCCGTCGAGCCTTCAGAGCTTTACGGTGTGGTTCCGGTGGACGTCAACGCCCAATACGACGTCCGCGAAGTGATTGCGAGGATCGTCGACGGGTCGGAATTCCATGAATTCAAAAAGAACTACGGCACCACCTTGGTGACCGGATTCGCCCACCTGCACGGCCACCCCGTGGGCATTGTTGCCAACAACGGCGTCCTTTTCAGTGAATCGTCGCTTAAAGGCGCCCATTTCATCGAGCTGTGTGACCAGCGCGGCATCCCCTTGATTTTCCTGCAGAACCTGTCCGGATTCATGGTCGGCAAGGACTACGAACAAGGCGGTATCGCAAAGAACGGGGCCAAGATGGTGACCGCAGTAGCCACGGCCAGGGTGCCCAAATTGACGGTGGTCATTGGCGGGTCCTTCGGCGCCGGCAACTACTCCATGTGCGGCCGGGCCTACTCGCCTCGTTTCCTGTGGATGTGGCCGGCAGCCCGTATCTCCGTCATGGGCGGAAACCAGGCCTCGAGCGTCCTCGCCACGGTCAAACGGGACCAGCTCAAGGCAGCCGGTGAGGAATGGTCGGCTGAGGACGAGGAAGCTTTCAAAGCTCCCATCAAGCAGCAGTACGAAGACCAGGGAAGCCCGTATTACTCCACCGCCCGGCTGTGGGATGACGGCATCATTGACCCGGGCGACACCCGAAGGGTCCTCGGAATGGCCCTTGATGTCGTCTCCCGCCAACAACTGCCCGAGACCTCCTTCGGCCTCTTCAGGATGTAGTCATGACAACGCCAACAACCAGTGCCGCGCCAAAACCGTTCAGCGCGGTCCTCGTGGCCAACCGCGGGGAGATCGCTTGCCGGGTGATCCGCACGCTCAAAGACATGGGTATCCGCGCCGTGGCCGTCTACTCGGATGTGGATAGGGACGCCAAGCACGTGGCGCTTGCCGATACCGCAGTCGCGATCGGCGGTACAGCGCCCTCGGAAAGTTACCTCAAAATCGATGCGATCATCGATGCCTGCCGTCGCAGCGGCGCGCAGGCGGTACACCCCGGCTATGGCTTCCTCTCCGAAAACGTGGAGTTCGCCAAGGCCCTCGATGCCGCGGGAATCACCTTCATTGGCCCGGGCATAGGCGCCATCGAAGTCATGGGCGACAAAATCCGTTCCAAAAACCACGTGATGGCGTACAGCGTCCCGTGTGTGCCCGGAATTGCCCGGCCCGGCCTCACCGACCAGCAACTGATCGAGGCAGCTCCGGGCGTCGGCTTTCCGTTGCTCATCAAGCCATCGGCAGGTGGCGGCGGCAAAGGCATGCATGTAGTGGAACGGATTGAGGATATGGCCTCGATCCTGCAAACAGCCCGGCGGGTGGCTGCTTCAGCGTTTGGGGATGACACACTCTTCCTGGAGCGTCTCATCCGGACTCCCCGCCACATTGAGGTCCAGGTGCTCGCCGACAACCACGGCAACGTCATCCACCTCGGCGAGCGGGAATGCTCCCTTCAACGCAGGCACCAAAAGGTTATCGAGGAGGCGCCGTCAGCCCTTTTTGAGTCCATGCCCGATGGCGCCGTTCAAAGGGCACGGATTGGCGAGGCTGCCTGCAATGCGGCACGCTCCGTCAACTACAGCGGCGCGGGAACCGTGGAGTTCCTGGTCTCGGATGAGAACCCCGACGAGTTTTTCTTCATGGAGATGAACACTCGGTTACAGGTCGAACACCCGGTCACGGAGATGGTCACCGGGATCGATCTTGTCGAATGGCAAGTCAGGGTCGCCGCCGGTGAGGTACTCACCGTTGCGCAGTCCGACGTCGAACTGAAGGGCCACGCGGTCGAGGCGCGCGTCTACGCGGAAGTACCGGAGCGGAACTTCATGCCCTCCATGGGCCGCGTCGTGGCGCTGGCCGAACACGGGGCCGGCGATCCCGGCGTGACGGGGGTGCAGCAGGGCCAGGCAAATGTACGCATTGATTCGGCCATGCGGGAGGGACTGGATATCACCGGCGATTACGATCCCATGCTGGCAAAGGTCATCTCCTGGGGCGAGGACCGCGCCGCCGCGTTGGGCACCCTCGATGCCGCGCTTGGACAGTACACCCTGCTCGGTGTCGACACGAACGTGGAGTACCTGAGCCTGCTCATCAACGACCCCGAGGTCCGCGAAGGCCACCTCGACACCGGCCTCATCGAGCGGAAGCTGGCGTCCATGGAATTCAGGCACCCCGAACCCCGGGAACTGACCGCAGCCGCCCTCGCTCTCTGGCTTCAGCGCACTGGCTCGTCGTCCGCGGGCGACGCATGGAGCGCACCGGACGCTTGGCGTGTCGGGGCTCCAGGAGCGTGGACGGCCGCTTTCGGCCTTCCCGGCGGTACGGCCGCGACCGTGTCCATTACGGAGCGCCAGGGTGTCTTGACCGTGACCGTCGACGGCGGAACACCGGCCGACGTCCGCCTCGCCGGCAGGACCGCGGACAGCATCGCCCTGGAGTTCGACGGCGCCCTGGTCACCTACGCGGTGGGCGTTGTTCCCCGTGAGCGCGGCGGAATCCGTGAGCTTTTCCTGGGAAACAATGGGTGGTCGTGCCGCTTGGAGGTCCTGGACCGGGCCGAACGCCTGCGCAGGATGCTGGCCGGAATCCAGCGGGTGGAGGGAGCGGCCGATCCCGAAGTGCGCTCGCCGATGCCCGGAACCGTGGTCTCGGTATCCGTCAAGGATGGAGACCTTGTGGAGGAAGGCCAGGTCCTCCTGGCTGTGGAAGCCATGAAGATGGAACACCAGTTGCAGGCATCCGTCGCGGGCCGGGTCCACCTGACCAGCACAACAGGCGACTTGGTCAAAGCTGACCAAGTGCTCGCCACCATTCACGTAGCCGGAGCCGCTGAAGAACCGGCGGCCGGAAACCCCACAGACAAGGACGTCCAACCATGAGCACCTCTGACCTGAACAGCACTTTCGGACTCACCGAGGAGTATCAGGATCTCAGCGATTCCGTGCGTGAGTTTGCCGATGAAGTAGTGGCCCCTGTGTCCGCAAAGCATGATGAAGAGCACAGCTTTCCCTATGAGGTGGTGAAGCAGATGGGGGAGATGGGCCTCTTTGGCCTGCCCTTCCCGGAGGAGTACGGCGGCATGGGCGGAGACTATTTCGCCCTGGCCCTCGCCCTTGAGCAACTTGGCCGGGTGGACCAATCGGTGGCCATCACCTTGGAGGCGGGAGTCTCTCTGGGGGCGATGCCCGTATACCGGTTCGGCACCGAGGCCCAAAAGGAGCAGTGGCTGCCACAACTGGCATCCGGCCGCTCCTTGGCGGGTTTCGGACTGACCGAGAGGGAGGCCGGCTCCGACGCCGGGGGTACCAAGACCCAAGCCCGCTTGGAAGACGGTGCGTGGGTCATCAACGGCAACAAGGAGTTCATTACCAACTCCGGTACGGACATCACCACCTTGGTCACGGTAACGGCAGTAACAGGCCACAAAGAGGGCGCCGATGGCAGCACCCGGAAGGAAATTTCCACCATTCTGGTGCCGACGGACACGCCCGGCTTCACTGCCGAAAAGCCCTACAACAAGGTTGGCTGGAATGCCTCCGACACCCACCCCTTGACCCTGGACGACGTCCGGGTTCCTGAAGCAAACCTCTTGGGCCAGCGTGGTCGTGGCTATGCCAACTTCCTCTCAATCCTGGACGAGGGCCGCATTGCGATCGCAGCCCTGGCCACCGGTGCCGCCCAAGGCTGCGTCGATCTGTCGGTGAAGTACGCCAAGGAACGCAGCGCCTTCGGACAAAATATCGGCAAGTACCAGGCCATCCAGTTCAAGATCGCCCGCATGCAGGCGAGGGCCCATACAGCGCGTCTTGCTTACTACGACGCGGCCTCCAGGATGCTGGCGGGCAGGCCGTTCAAGACCGAAGCGGCCATCGCTAAGATGGTCGCAGGCGAGGCAGCCATGGACAACGCGCGGGACGCCACCCAGGTGTTCGGCGGCTATGGCTTCATCAACGAATTCACGGTGGCACGCCATTACCGCGACTCGAAGATCCTTGAAGTCGGGGAGGGCACCACCGAAGTGCAGTTGATGCTGATCGCCCGGGAGCTGGGTCTGTAACCGTAGGTTGGGTCGGCAGTGGCAGGGAAGGATCACGGATGATTGACAAGGTTGTTGCCAGCGCCGCGGAAGCGGTGAAGGACATCCCCGACGGAGCCTCGCTCGCGGTAGGGGGCTTCGGCTTATGCGGTATCCCGGTATCGCTCATCGAGGCCCTGCACCAGCAAGGAACCACGGACCTGGAAACCGTGAGCAACAACTGTGGCGTGGACGATTGGGGCCTCGGCATCCTCCTCAAGGACGGGCGTATCCGCCGCACCATCAGCTCCTACGTCGGCGAGAACAAGGAGTTTGCCAGACAATATCTGGCGGGGGAGCTTGAAGTTGTCCTCACCCCGCAGGGCACCTTGGCGGAGAAGCTGCGCGCCGGCGGCGCAGGTATCCCGGCCTTTTACACCAAGGCTGGCGTGGGAACCCAGGTGTCCGAAGGCGGCCTTCCGCAAAAGTACGACGCCGATGGCACAGTGGCGATCGCGTCGGCACCGAAAGAGGTGCGGACGTTCAACGACGGCGATTACGTCCTGGAGGAGTCCCTGACCCCGGATTTCGGTTTGGTTCATGCCTGGAAGGGCGACCGCCACGGCAACCTTGTTTTCCACGCAACGGCGATGAACTTCAATCCCCTCTGCGCCATGGCGGCCCGGCTGACCATCGCCGAGGTCGAGGAACTCGTGGAACCGGGGGAGCTGGATCCGGAGCACATCCACACGCCGGGCATCTTCGTCCAGAGGGTGGTGCTGGCCGGGAATGGCGAGAAGCGGATCGAAAAACGCACGGTGGCGTTGACGCCGACGACCAGCGAGCAGACGGGAGTGCGAGGATGACCGACAACAGTTACCACGATATCCCGCCCCGTCCCGAAGCCGTGCGGCACGAATACCGGCGGGCCGACGTCGACCATCACGAAGCCAAAGGCTGGACCCGCAACGAACTGGCGGCCCGCGTCGCCCGGGAACTGGTCAACGGCCAGTACGTAAACCTCGGAATCGGCATGCCCACGCTGATCCCCAATTACATTCCGGACGGTGTGGAGGTAATCCTCCACTCCGAGAATGGAATTCTGGGCGTTGGCCCGTACCCCACCGAGGACAAGGTTGATCCGGACCTCATCAACGCCGGCAAGGAGACGGTCACCACCAACGCGGGTGCCGCCTTCTTCGACTCCGCGGCCTCGTTCGGCATGATCCGCGGTGGGCACGTCGATGTCGCTGTCCTGGGCGCCATGGAGGTGGCAGCCAACGGGGACCTCGCCAATTGGATGGTGCCCGGCAAGATGGTCAAAGGCATGGGCGGCGCCATGGACCTGGTGTTCGGTGCCAAGAAGGTCATTGTGATGATGGAGCACGTGGACCGGAACGGCAGGCCGAAGATTGTCCAGGACTGCACGCTTCCGCTCACCGGAAAGGGATGCGTGGACCGGATCATTACGGACCTGGCGGTGATCGACGTCGTGAAGGACGAAGGCGACCCGCGGCTGGTGCTACGCGAACTGGCACCGAACGTCACCCTCGACGATGTCTTGGCGGCTACGGGTGCCGAGCTGTTCGAAGAGGACCAGGAGCTCACTGTATGACGCGGGTCGTGGAACAGCGGGGCCTCTATTTCGACGAACTTGAAGAAGGCGTGATCTACGCCCATAGGCCGGGCCGCACGGTGACGGAGACGGACAATGTCCTCTTCACCACCATGACCATGAACACCCAGGCACTTCATCTGGATGCGGCGTGGAGCTCCACCCAACCGTTTGGGCAGCGGCTCATGAATTCGATGTTCACTTTGTCCACAGTGGTGGGTCAGTCAGTCACCCAGTTGACCCAGGGCACCATCATCGCCCAGTTGGGGCTGACAAATGTCACCTTTCCGCACCCGCTGTATCACGGGGATACGCTGTACACGGAAACGGTGGTCACTGGGAAGCGTTTGTCTTCGTCCCGGCCCGGTCAGGGTGTTGTCACCATGCAGCACACCGGCCGCAACCAGGACGGAACAGTGGTGGCACTGGCCACGCGGACCTGCCTGATGTGGACCAAGGACGCGCACGCGGCAACCGTTTCGGAACATCAGTAGGCCCAGCAGCAAGGAAATCCATGCACTCTCCCTTCACCATGGGCCCAGCCCTTCTCTTTTGCCCTGCCGACCGTCCGGAGCGGTACTCGAAGGCCGCGGACCGCTCGGATGCGGTCATCCTGGACTTCGAGGACGCCGTCGCTCCCGCCGACAAGGAGCGGGCCCGTGACGCTGTCCTGGAACAGGCCGGAGCTGAAGGATTGGACCCGAGCCGGACCATCGTCAGGGCGAATCCTGTGGGCACTGCCGAGTTCGACCTCGATCTTCGGGCCTTGGAGAAGACACCGTACCGGACCGTCATGCTGGCCAAAGCCGAGAGCGCGGAGCAGCTGCGGGCTTTGGCTGGGTTCAGTGTGATCGCACTCTGCGAAACAGCAGCCGGGATTGTGAATGCATCCGCGATAGCCGCCGAACCCAATGTTTCAGCCCTGATGTGGGGCGCGGAGGACCTGCTGGCGTCGCTGGGCGGGCTCTCCAGCAGGAACGACGACGGCGGGTACCGGGCCGTCGCCCTGCACGCGCGGTCCGCTGTGCTGCTTGCCGCCAAAGCCGCAGGCAAGGAAGCCATCGACGCGGTGTACGTGAACATTCCCGACCTCGACGGACTCAAGGAAGAGTCCCGCGATTCCGTGGCCAGCGGTTTCGGAGCCAAGGCGTGCATCCATCCGAACCAGGTCGCCGTGGTCCGGGAAGCTTATGCCCCCGCCCCCGAAGCCATTGCCCACGCCACGGAACTCCTGGAAGCAGCTGCTTCGGCGGGCACAGGCGTCTTCCAGTTCAAGGGCAAGATGATTGACGGGCCCATCCTGAAGCATGCGGAGGCCACACTCCGCAGGGCCGGCCACCCGCGAGTTGGCAGTTAATGACAATGTTTCCCCACAACATTGTCATTAACTGCCAACTCGGCGGGAGTTTGAGGACCTAGGCGTGGACCGCCGTCGCGAGTTCCGTGAGTTCCACTGCGGCGGGTCGCGGCGTGGTGCTCTTGATAGCCACGGCGTGCCCGCTCTTGGCTGATGCCAGCACCGATTCCATGACTTCCAGCGCGTGGAAGGCCAGCTGACCACCGGCCCGCGGCTCTTGCCCTGCAGGTGTTGCTGCGAGGTCGGCGATGCCGAAGCCGCGTCCTGAATCTTTGTAGCCTGCTGAGACCGGCAGGGTTTCCCAGTCCTCGGAACCCAGGGCAAAGAGCTGGACATCCCCATCAAAATGGTTGGGATCCGGGACGATCAACGAGCCCTTTTCGCCGTGGATCTCGATGTTTGGACTCTTGGTCTTCACGGCGTCGAAACTCATGAAGAGCGTGGAGAGCGCGCCGGAGGCATGGACCAGGACTCCAGTGACGTGTGAGTCGATGTCGACCGGCACGGTTTGCCCTTCGCGTGGCCCTGAGCCAATCGTGCGTTCGGTGCGTGTATGGCTCGCGGCGCCCACGACTGATACGACCGGTCCCAGCAAGGTGACCAACGCCGAGACGTAGTAAGGCCCCATGTCCAGGAGTGGACCACCGCCGGGCTGGTAGTAGAAGTCGGGGTTCGGGTGCCAGCGCTCATGTCCCGGTGTTGCCATGGTGGCTGTTGCCGATACCGGCGCCCCGATCAGTCCGTCGTCGATCGCCTTCCTGGCTGTCTGGATGCCTGTGCCAAGCACAGTGTCGGGTGCGCAGCCCACCACTACACCTGCCGCGGCCGCCGCCTCCAGTACCTTCTTGGCCTCTTCCGTAGTAGCGGCAAGCGGTTTTTCGCCGTAGACGGATTTGCCGGCGGCGATCGCCTTGAGTGCAATCTCCGCATGGGCGGCCGGAATAGTCAGGTTGAGTACCAGTTCAACGTCGTCCGCGGCCAGGAGTTCGTCGACGCCCAAGGCCCGAACACCCTCGTAGGAGTCGGCTACCGCTTGTGCCCGTGCGGGATCCAGGTCTGCCACGGCCACCAGGTTCACGGAATCCAGTCGTCGGAAGTTGCCCAGGTACTGGGCGATGATGGCGCCGCAGCCGATGATGCCCACATTGAGCGGCTTGGCGGGGGTCAGCGGGATGCCCACAGCATGCCCCTTTCGATGATGGTGCGCACATTGTTGTCTTGGAGGATCTCCACCCGGTGGCCGGGAGTGCAGACAAAGATCTTGCCCTTGCCCCATTGGCGGGTCCAGATCGCGGGTGAGGTCACTTCGCGGTTCCACGGATCCCACTCACGTACCTTTTGGGTGGTGGTGGCCAGGACGTCGACGTAGTCGTCGCTCAGAACCCAGTACTGCTCCGTGACCAGGTCAAAGTCGCCGATTCCCTGGGTAATGGGGTGCTCAGCGGCAGCAGGCAGCATGTTCACGGTGTAGGGAACATAGTTGTCGGACTGTTCGCCAGTCTGCTCGTCCACGTGCTTGCCCGGGTGGCAGGCGAACTGTCCGCCGATCAGGTGGAGGTAGTCGGAAGTGTTGCGGTAGGAATCGGCGATGCCGCCGTGCCAGCCCGCCAGCCCCGTGCCGTTCTCGACGGCGGTCCGCAAACCTTGGAACTCATCCTTTTCGATGGTGGACATGGTCATGCACTGCACTATCAGATCCACCCCTGCCATGTACTCGGCATCTGCGTAGATCTTGGGGGATTCCTCGACGCGGACGTCATAGCCGTTGTCCCGCAAATACGGGATGAAGAGCTCGGTGGCCTCAATCGGCTGGTGTCCATCCCAGCCGCCGCGGACCACCAACGCGGTCTTGTTATTGCTTGTCATGGTTTCCTTCGTGTCGGGGCGTTGTCGTTCGAGTCGGGTTGGAGTGTTCAGCGTGTTGCAAAAGCCGCGTCAAAGGCAGCGGCCGGCGGACGGATGGCGGCCAGTTCACGGACCATTCGAAGAGCCTGGGGAGCTCCCACCAGCCGATCCATGCCGGCATCCTCCCATTCGATGCTGGTCGGTCCTTCGTATCCAACGGCGTTGAGGGTGCGGAAAATCGGTTCCCAGTTCACGTCGCCATGGCCGGCAGTGACGAAGTCCCAACCGCGGCGGGGATCCGCCCACGGCAGGTGGGAACCGAGGCGTCCATTGCGTCCATCGAGTTGCCGGACGGATTCCTTGACGTGGACATGGAAGATCTTTTCGGCGAAGTCCTGCAGGAACATCACCGGGTCCAGGTCCTGCCAGATGAAGTGCGACGGGTCGAAGTTCAGGCCGAAACTATCGCGCGGTCCTATGGCTTCGAGGGTGCGCTTGGCCGTCCAGTAGTCGTAGGCGATCTCTGAAGGGTGGACCTCCAAGGCAAAACGGACGCCGACTTCGTCAAAGACATCCAGGATCGGGTTCCATCGTTCGGCAAAATCCTGGTAGCCGCGCTCGATCATGGCCTCCGAAGCGGGTGGGAACATGGCCACGCACTTCCAGATGGATGAGCCAGTGAATCCGGTGACTGTCTTGACCCCCAGCTTCGCCGCCGCGCGGGCAGTGGTTTTCATCGCCTCTGCCGCGCGTTGGCGCACGCCTTCGGGGTCGCCGTCGCCCCAGACCCCGGGGGAGAGGATGTCCCGGTGCCGCTCGTCGATGGGGTCATCGCAGACCGCCTGGCCCGTGAGGTGGTTGGCGATGGCGTGGACCTTGAGGTGATGCTTGTCCAGGATGTCCAGCTTGCCCTGAAGGTAGGCGTCGTCCTCCACCACACGTTGGGGATCCAGGTGGTCGCCCCAGCAGGCGATTTCCAGGCCGTCAAAGCCCCATTCGCCTGCGAGCCGCGCCACTTCTTCGAAGGGCAGGTCGGCCCACTGGCCGGTGAAGAGGGTGATGGGTCGGGTCATGATGCTTCCTTTTCGACGTTTTCCCAGCGGCTATCGTTGTCCGCGCTGGCCTCGACTGCGGCCAGTACCTTTTGCACTTGCAAAGCATCAGCGAACGACGGCGTGGGCTGCTCGCCTGCGCCGATGGCATTCACGAGATCCACCACCTGATGAGTGAATCCGTGCTCGTAGCCCAGGCCATGACCCGTAGGCCACCAGTTGGCTGCATAGGGATGGGAGGGTTCGGTCACCATGATCTTGCGGAAGCCGGCGTCCGGTTCCAGCGCGGAATCGTAGAACTGGAGCGAGTTCATGTCCTCAAAGTCGAACGCCAAGGAACCCTTGGTCCCGTTGAGTTCAAGGCGCATGGCATTCTTGCGTCCCAGGGCAAAGCGGGTGGCTTCAAAAATGCCAACAGCGCTGGTCCCGAAACGTGCCGTAAACAGCGCAGCGTCATCGACCGTTACCGGGCCACGCGGACCGTCGGAACCGCCATGTCCGCCCAGCCCCACAAAGTCCCCGCCCACGGGCCGTTCCTTCACGAATGTCTCCATGAGGGCCGAAACGCCGGTGATACTGAGTCCGGTGATCCACTGTGCGGCGTCGATGCTGTGGGCCCCGATGTCGCCCAGGGAGCCGGAGCCGGACTTGGATTTGTCCAGCCGCCAAGTCAGGGGAGCGTTGGCGTCGCTGAGCCAGTCCTGGAGGTACTGTGCTCGGACGTGGCGGATCTCGCCCAGCCGGCCTTCTTCCACCATTCGCTTGGCAAGTGCCAAGGCAGGGGTACGGCGGTAGCTGAAGCCGCACATGGACAGGACTCCGCGCTCGGCCGCTGCCTGGGCAACGGCCGTCATCTTGGCGGCCTCCTCCACGGAGTTGGCCAACGGCTTCTCGCACAGCACATGCTTGCCTGCTTCCAGGGCAGCGATGGCAATTTCCGCGTGGGTGTTGCCCGGTGTGCAGATGTCGATCAGGTCGATGTCGTCACGCTCGATCAACCGCCGCCAATCGGTTTCCGTGGATGCCCAGCCGTACTTGTCAGCTGCGGCCTTCACTCCTTCCGGGTTCCGGCCAGCGACGGCCGTGAGTTCAGGTGTTCGTGGCAAGTCAAAGAAGCGCGGCGCCGTACGCCAGGCATGTGAGTGCGCAGCGCCCATGAAGGCGTAGCCCACCATTCCCACCCGAAGTGGTCGTGCTTGTGTCACAGGAGAGAGTCCTTTCTACTTGCTGAAGCCGGCGGTCAGGCCGCTGACAAGTTGGCGGCGTCCAAGGACGTAGATCACCAGGATGGGCAGCGTGCTCAGCACCACGGAGGCGAGGACGGCGGGGATATTGACGCTGAACTCGCCCTGGAAGGTCCACAACCCCAAGGGCAGGACGCGCAGTCCCGGGCTTTGGGTGAGCACCAGCGGAAGGAGGAATCCGTTCCAGACGTGCAGGCCGTTGTAGATCGCCACCGTGACGATCGCGGGTTTGGTCAGCGGCAGGGCCAAGCGCCACATGGTCTGCCACTCGCTGCAGCCGTCCAGGCGCATCGATTCGAAGAGCTCGTTCGGAACGTCCCGGATGAAGTTGGACAGGATCAGGACCGTCAGGGGTATGGCGAACGCAATGGACGGAAGCATGATGGCCAAGAGGCTGTCGTAGAGGTTCAGGCGGATGATCATCAGGTAGATCGGAATGATCGTCGCCTGCAGGGGAATCGCAAGGCCCATGAGGAACAGGCCGTTGACGAATTTCAGATACCTGCCGTGGCCCCGCACGATCGCGAAGGCGGCCATGAAGGCTATGAGGACTGTCGGGACCACGGAGCCCAGTGTGACGATGACGCTGTTCATGAAGTACGTGGAGAAATTGGCCTCAAGGACCATCTGGTAGTTCTCCAGCGTAGGGGCCGTCGGCGGGGCCAGCGGATTCTGTCCGAAGTATCCCTCTGAGGTCTTCAGGCTGGTGATGACGATGTAATAGACCGGAATGATGATGACGGCGAGCCATATCCAGCCGCCGAGGCCGCCGGGGATATTGAGCCGCCTGATCCGTGTGCCAAGGCCTTGCTTGGACCTGGCGGGTTGGGCAGCCGAAGTGCGCGTTCCGGGTTTCGAATCACTCTTGAGGACTGTACTCACGCTACATACCTTCCAATTGGCTGCCCTGGTTGTCTTTGCCTCCGAGGCGTTGGAGGAACAAAGCCAGCGCCAGGCCTATGACGACGAGAATCACCGCGATGACGCTGGCGGGACCCATGAGGTTGGCCCGGAAGCCGCGCAAATACATGTCGAGTGCCAGGATGCGGGTGGAGTTGCCCGGACCGCCGCCTGTTAGGACAAAGATGAGGTCGAAGTACGTCAGTGATCCAACGACCATCAGCGTTGAGGACGTGATGATGGTGTATTTCAACTGCGGGAGGGTGATGTGGAAGAACTGTTTTATGGTTCCCGCGCCGTCGATCTGGGCCGCTTCGTAGAGCGACTTGGGGATTTGTCGGACGCCACCTTGGTAGATCAGCGTGTGGAATGGCACGAACTGCCACGCAATCACGAAAATGATCAAGGAAAGGGCGAGTTGGGGGACGCCCAACCAGTCTTGGGCGAGGAACGGAAGGCCCAGGCCCATGGCCAGTCCAAAGTTCGGATCGAGAAGGGCTTTGTAGGCGATGGCGACAGCAGCCGAGGAGAGCAGCAGCGGCAGGAAGTACAGCACGGCCAGGACTGCCCTGTAACGCTGGGTTCCAGCGGTGAAGACACCCAACAGGAGGCTGATGGGAGTCTGGACGAGCCAGGAAACGATCATGATCATGAAGGTCAGGCCCAAGGAGTTGTAGAGCTCGGGGTCGGACAACACCGACGTCCAGTTCTCCATTCCGGCCGCGCCGATGGCACCGATCCCGTCCCAGTTGGCAAAACTCAGAACCAGTACCCCTGCCAAGGGTATGACAGCGAAGACGACGAAGAAGAACAGAGCCGGAACGGTCAGCCAGGGAAGCGCGGACCTACGCTCTGCCGTTCCCTGGGTCCTCTGCCTGGTTGAGGGTGCCCGGTGTGAAGTTATTGCGCTCATTTGCCCAGGGTGGCATTCATGTTCTCGGCAAACTGCTGCGGCGTGATCGACTTGAGGAAAAGCTGGTCAATGTTGTTCAGCAGGGCTTCGGCGGCCGTCGGGCTGAGGGCCTGGTCCCACGACTGCTGGAAGTTCGGGGCGTCCTTGCCGAGGGCATAGACGAACTTCAGGAAGTCCTTGTCCGGGGAGGAATCAAGCTTGTCTTCAATGCCGGTGACGATCGGTACCGAACCCGAATTGATGTAGGCATCGATGACGGTGTCGGTCATGATGCCGTCCTTGAAGAACTTCTTGGCAGTCTCCTTCTCCTTGTCCGTGGCCTTGGAGGAGATCGACATGTACTGGGCCGGGTTGCCGACGCCGTTCTTGGGATCGCCCTTGCCGCCGGCAACAGTCGGGAAGTTGGCGAAGCCGAGTTTTCCGTTCTGAACGAAGTTCTGCCCGTCCTTCTTCATGGCGCCGTAGGTCCAGGAGCCCTGCAGCATCATGGCTGCCTTGCCCGTGAAGAGCAGCGCCTGGTCGGCCTTGGAATCTGCTGTGATGGAAGAGAAGCCCTTGATGAAGCCGTCCGCAGAAACCAGCTCCTGGATCTTGGTGCCCGTCTCGATGACGGCCGGATCCATCCAGGCGTTGGGTTTGCCCTCGAAGATTGCCTTGAAAACTTCGGGTCCCCCAATGCGGTCCAGAAGGTATTCAAGCCACATCATGGAGGTCCATCGGGACTGGCCGCCCAGGGACAAGGGGGCGACGCCCATGTCGTTGAAGGTCTTGACCAGGGACATCAGGTCGTCCCAGGTCTTGGGCGGCTGGACTCCGGCTTTGTCGAAGAGTTCCTTGTTGTAGAAGAGGACGATCGGTGCCACGTACTGGTTGGGAAGGGCGTAGATTTTGCCGTTGACCGTTGCTGCCCCGAAGGATGAGGGGAAGAACTTGTTTTTGAGGTCCGGGTTGGAGTCGAACCAACTGGTCAGGTCTTCCACCTGGTTGGCCTCGGCGTAGGTCTTCAGTCCGCCGCCGCCCCAGCCATAGATGATGGTGGGAGCCTGGCCGGCGCCGATGGCGGTCTTGATCTTGGTTTTGAACGCGTCGTTCTGGAAGTACGTTACGGCGATCTTGTCATTGGGATTCGCCGATCCGAAAGCGTCCACGGCTTTCTGGATAGTGGTCTGGTTCGGCTCACCCGAGAGGAACCACATACTGGCTCCTCCTCCGCTGGCACCGCCTGGACCGGACGTGCCGCAGGCGCTCGTTGCCATGACGGCGAAGGGAGTAACAGCCGCGAGGGCCAGGAAGGAACGCCGGGTTGATTGGAACTGCTTCATTGCTTCTCCAGGGGTAGTCGCATCATCGAGCAAGCCTTGGTGCTTACTGCCGAAAAAGAGTGACCGGCTTCGAAATTTCTCGAAATATTTCGAGACCATGATTTAGGTCACGGTCTAAACTAAAGCCTCGGTTACGGTCCGTCAAGAGTGTTGTCGCGGCAGTTTGGTCAGTGTTTGCGTAAGACTGGAAACGCATCCATACTGAATTTCACGTCGAAAGATTTCGAAAGTTGGGGACCATGGTTCGAGAAGTCCGTCCGCCAAAGTTGACCTTGGCCGCCGTCGCCAGGGAAGTTGGCGTTTCGGCGCCGACGGTTTCGAAGGTGGTCAACGGTCGGCAGGATGTTGCTGAGGAGACCAGGAACCGCGTTCTCGCAGCATTACAGAGGACGGGCTACAAATCCCCGCTCCAGCGGAAAAGCCCTCCGGCGCAGCAGGCTGTGGAAGTGGTCTTCGACTCCTTGAACTCCGCCTATTCCGTGGAAGTGCTTAACGGAATCCTGGAGCAGGCCGCAGCCTCGGACATGGAGGTCATCCTCTCTGTTACCAGCCGGCAGGTGGGCTCACCGCTGGGCCCCGACGAACGCGCACAGCGCATGCTCGACGAGGGCCGCAACGGCATGATCGTCGTTACGTCAGCCTTTGGTTCCGGGCAACTGGAGGCGTTCCAGCGTCGCCGGATACCGGTTGTAGTGGTCGACCCGCTCAACCCGCCGCCGGGAGACGTGTTCAGTGTTGGAGCCAGCAACTGGGCCGGCGGAAAGGCCGCAGCCACGCACCTGCTTGACCTTGGACACCGTCGCATCGCCTATATAGGGGGTCCGGCCCGCGCCGAGTGCAGCCAAGCCCGCTTGCACGGTTACATGGCTGCGCTGATGGCGGTGGGGGTGCCGGTCGTGGAGGAATATATTTCAGCAGGCCCCTTCCGGTCCACGAACGGAGTTGCCGCAATGAAGTCACTGATGGCATTGGAGGAACCGCCGACGGCAATCTTCGCGGGCAGCGACAGCATCGCCCTTGGCGTACTGGCTGAGGCCAGGCGGCAGAACATCCGGATCCCTGAGGACATGAGCCTGGTCGGCTTCGATGGCACCCCGCAAGCGGAAGAGTCGCTGCCGCCGCTGACCTCTGTGTCCCAACCTCTGCAGGACATGGGCCGGTCGGCACTGAACTTCATCCTGCGCCAGAGGAGCGGCGAGGAAATCGACTCCCGCCGGGTCGAACTGGCCACGCACCTTGTTGTCCGCGAGTCCACGGCGCCCCCGCGCGGACAGGGCACCTCAACGGCACAAGTGGGTACTTAAGGGGCGCTTCGGTCGCTACGCAGAGTGTCGCCGACCAGGGCGGAGCCCCAGCGGCGGAATGGCTTCGTAGAGCAGCACCCGCACCCAGCGATCGCCGGTTTTGCGGAACTCGGCCCGGGTGGCGAAGCGGTACAGGTAGCTGCGCGCCCGCACCCAACGGGGGCGCTCGCCGTCGAACGGGTCACGGCGAAGCAGCCCAAGCGTTGGCGCGTCCGCCTCCAGCAGTTTGTTGAGGAAAGCGTAAAACCAATCCTCGTGCACGGTCCGCAGCGGCAGGAACCACATCATCCAATCCAGCCGCAGATGGTACGGCGCCCATTGCCGGGGCAGGCGGCGAACGTTGCCGGGCTTGCCCTTGAAGCCGTATTCCTGCCAGTTGTCATCGGGAGCGTCCGGCTCCACATCCATGGTCCCTTCCACCACGATCTCGATGCGCTGTTTGGTGACGGTCCCGAACGCCCCATAGGCGTTGACCAGGCGCCACCGGTTGAAACTGGCGTTCATGAGCTGCTGGCGTGAAAAGAGGTTCAGGAGTGGCCGATAGCTCAGGAACAGCAGCAAGCCGGTCACCAGGACGACGACGGCGAGCCACCAGGCCGGGGCTTCGGCGCCTTTGTGCCATTCAAGCGGGATGAACGGGAAGACGGCGTGGGCAACGGGATCGCTTACGGCGGCAAAAGCAAGCACGATCGCCGCCCAGTTCAGCCAGGCGAAGTTCCCGGATGCCACGAGCCAGAGTTGGGTGACGATGATGATGCCCGCGGCGACACTGGCCAGCGGCTGGGGTGCAAAGAGGAAGAACGGCACCACGAGCTGCGCGAAGTGGTTTCCCACCACTTCGACCTTGTGCAGCGGCCGGGGAAGAAGGTGCGCTTGCCTGCTCAGTGGCCCGGGCATTGGCTGTGTCTCGTGGTGGTAGAACATTGCCGTCATGTCCCGCCACTCCCTTCCGCCCCGGATCTTGATCATGCCCGCGCCGAACTCCAACCGGAAGACCAGCCAGGTGATCAGGATCAGGATGGGCGTGGGCGGAGGCGTTTGGTCCGAGCCAAGGAACGCCACCACAAATCCGGTTTCGAGGAGCAGGATCTCCCAACCGAACCCATAGAACGTCTGGCCGACGTTGACGATCGACATGTAGAGAAACCACAGGGCAAGAAAGGCCAGCATCGGCAGCCACGGAGGACCTGCCTGCGGGAGGCCGATCAACAGCAGCGCGGCCACAAAGATGCCCACCCAGCACACTGTCCGGAGCATGGCATCGGAGTAGTAGCGGCGGAAGAGGGTGGGCCTTCCCATCCGACGGGCCAGGTCCAGGTAATCCGGAACCGGCAACAGTCCACGCTCACCCAAAAGGGCAGGGAACTGGTTCAACGTTGACAGAAAGGCGACGGCATAGAGTGCCGCCGTGCCGCGCTGCAGCACTTGCCGGGCGAATTCGTGGTCCCACGCATCAAACCAGGTCAGCCATTCCACAATTCCACGGTACGCAGGGGAGTCCCGCGGTCAAGCCAAGCGGCCTTCCGTCCGGGCGCACCCGTTCGCCGCTCCCGGTGCCGGCTGGGATACTTAAGACATGCAGCCGCGCAAGATCGTCATCCTCGGGTCCACAGGTTCCATCGGCACACAGGCGATTGACGTCGTCGACGCAGCCCCGCACCGTTTCGAGGTTGTGGCACTGAGCGCCGGCGGAGGAAACCTGGACCTCCTGGCCAGGCAGGCGGTCCACACCCGGGCCCAAGCGGTGGGCATTGCGCAGGGGGACCCCGCGGTCCTGCAGCGCTTGATCGAGGCCGCAGCGGCTGAAGCCGGCGTGAAAAACTTTGCCCCGCACATCGTTGCCGGGCCCGAAGCCTCCACACAGATCGCCGCCACCGAATGCGATGTTGTCCTCAACGGCATCACCGGCTCCATCGGACTTGCCCCCACGCTCGCTGCGCTCGGCACCGGAGCGACTCTTGCCCTCGCCAACAAGGAGTCGCTGATCGTTGGTGGTGCCCTGGTCAAAGCCGCAGCCCGTCCGGGCCAGATCGTTCCTGTCGACTCCGAGCACTCCGCGATCGCCCAATGCCTGCGGTCCGGGACAGAGCAGGAAGTCGAGAAGCTGATCCTGACAGCTTCCGGAGGTCCTTTCCGTGGCCGCTCCCGCGAACAGCTCCACCACGTCACCCCGCAGGAAGCCTTGGCACACCCCACCTGGGACATGGGGCTCATGGTGACCACCAACTCAGCCAGCCTGGTCAACAAGGGCCTGGAAGTGATCGAAGCCCACCTGCTTTTCGATGTGCCCTTGGACCGGATCGAAGTGGTGGTCCATCCCCAGTCCGTGGTCCATTCGATGGTCCAGTTCGTGGATGGATCCATCATCGCCCAGGCCTCGCCGCCGGACATGCGCCTTCCCATCGCCCTTGGACTGGGGTGGCCGGACCGGGTTCCGCACGCTGCGAAGGCCTGCGATTGGACGCAGGCCACAAGCTGGACGTTCGAACCGTTGGACGCGGTGGCCTTTCCCGCCGTCGACCTCGCCAAGGACGCAGCCAAGCAGGGCAGCACGTTCCCGGCTGTGTTCAACGCGGCGAACGAGGAAGCCGTCGAAGCCTTCCACGCGGGCCGCATCCGCTTCACGGACATCGTGGATACGGTCGAATCTGTCCTCAGCGAACATTCAGGTTCCTCTGAGCTGACTGTGGAGTCCGTGCTGGATGCTGAGAAGTGGGCACGAGCCCGAACCCACGATCGTTTAGCTTCAAGCAGCGCCCTGTAGCCCCCCAAACCCCTTACGGAAGCAGTCCCACCGGCATGAGTCCCGTCCTTCTCTTCATTCTTGGAGTCATCTTCGTCGCAATAGGCGTTGCGGTCTCCATTGCGCTGCACGAGGTAGGCCACCTGGTGCCGGCGAAACTCTTCAAGGTGCGCGTCACCAAGTACATGATCGGTTTCGGGCCCACGCTCTGGTCCAGGAAGAAGGGCGAAACGGAGTACGGCTTCAAGGCACTGCCCTTGGGTGGCTACGTTTCCATGATCGGCATGTACCCGCCCAACAAGGACGACGGCGGCGTCCGCCCTTCCAGCACGGGCATGTTCCAGACGCTCGCCACCGAGGCGCGCTCCGTTGCCCATGAAGAAGTGGGGCCCGGCGACGAAGGACGGGTCTTCTACAAGCTGCCCGTGTGGAAGAAGATCATCATCATGCTCGGCGGACCGGCCATGAACATGGTCATTGGTTTGGTGCTGTTGGCAGTTCTCCTCATGGGCTTCGGTGTTGCCAAAGCAACCACCACCATTGCCGATGTTTCCAAATGCCAGGTTGCGGCCGGAGAAACCGTCGACCCCGACTCCGCCGACTGCAAATTGACTCCGGCCGCGGCGGCCGGGCTCCAGCCCAATGACACCGTCACCTCCTTTGATGGCAAGACCGTCACCAACTGGGATGAGCTGACCGGCTGGATCAGGGCCTCCGCCGGCAGGGAAGTCCCCATCACGGTGGAACGGAACGGTGCGTCCGTCGAGACGACAGTGACACCTGTACTCTCATCGCGCCCTGTCATCGGGTCCGATGGCCGGCAGGCCCAGGACGCCAACGGCGTATTGCAGTACCAGGAAGTCGGCTTCCTGGGCATCGGCGCGCAAAGCGCCTTGGTGCCCCAACCGGCGTCGGCCGTTCTTCCCATGGCGGGGGAGAACATCAAGCAGATTTCCGGTGTGATCTTCAACCTGCCCGCAAGGGTGGTGGGGGTCGCCAAGGCAGCCTTCAGCGAGGAGCCACGGGATCCCAACGGACCCATCAGCGTGGTGGGCGTTGGCCGGGTGGCCGGTGAAGTCGCGGCAATGGAGCAAGTGCCGTTGCAGGCCAGGATCGGGACCCTCATCGGGTTGCTGGCGGGGCTGAACTTCGCGCTGGCTATCTTCAATCTCATCCCGCTCCTGCCGCTCGACGGCGGCCATGTGGCCGGTGCGCTGTACGAAGGAGTACGACGCCGGGTGGCCAAGTTGCGTGGCAAGCCGGACCCGGGAGCTTTCGATATCGCGAAGCTGCTGCCGGTGACCTATGTGGTGGCGGCGCTGCTGCTTGGCATGAGTGTCCTCCTGATATACGCGGACATCGTCAAGCCCGTGAACATCTTCGGCTGAGCCATGACTATTCTAGCCACTGTGAACATTTCCTGCCGGGCAAGGGGGATAGGCTAGCACCATGACTGTTTTCGCTGTTGAGTATGTATACGTCGCCGATTCCGACGCCCTCCGCGACGAAGCCCGCCCAGCACACCGTGCCTGGCTCGCCGAACTGGCAGAGGACAACAAGCTGCTCGCCAGCGGCCCGTACGGCGACGGTGCTGGTGCACTGCTGATCTTCAAGTCCGCCGAAGAAGCAGAACTCAATGACCTCCTCAAGCAGGATCCATTCGCCGAAGCCGGAGTTATCGCCGGCATCCGCACCACGGAATGGTCCCCCATCATTGGCGTCCTGGCAGCCCACGCTTCCTAGCCCGGGCTTCTTCCACCACCACGATCCACCCCAACCCAAGGAGTCCACGTGACCTCGGTCAGCCTGGGAATGCCAGCAGCCCCACCCCCCGTCCTTGCCCCGCGACGTAAAACGCGGCAAATCAAGGTCGGTTCCGTTGGCGTTGGCTCTGACTCGCCCATCAGTGTTCAGTCGATGACCACGACGCCCACCACCGATATCAACGCCACCCTCCAGCAGATTGCCGAACTTACTGCGTCCGGCTGCGACATTGTGCGCGTTGCCTGCCCCTCCGCTGACGATGCCGAAGCGTTGCCCATCATCGCCCGGAAGTCCCAGATCCCCGTGATCGCCGACATCCACTTCCAGCCCAAGTACGTCTTCGCCGCCATCGAAGCAGGATGTGCCGCCGTACGGGTGAACCCCGGCAACATCCGTAAGTTCGATGACCAGGTGAAGGAAATCGCCGCCGCTGCCCGCGACCACGGCACGTCCATCCGCATCGGCGTCAACGCGGGTTCACTTGAGCCTGGCATCCTGAAGAAGTACGGCAAGGCCACTCCTGAGGCGCTCGTTGAGTCTGCTGTCTGGGAGGCGTCCCTGTTCGAGGAGCACGGCTTCCACGATTTCAAGATCTCCGTCAAGCACAACGACCCCGTGGTCATGGTGGCCGCCTACGAGATGCTGGCAGAGAAAGGCGACTGGCCGCTCCACCTCGGAGTGACCGAAGCCGGACCGGCCTTCCAAGGCACCATCAAGTCGGCCACGGCCTTCGGAGCGCTCCTTTCCCGCGGCATCGGCGACACCATCCGCGTTTCCCTCTCCGCCCCGCCGGTGGAGGAGATCAAGGTGGGCAACCAGATCCTGCAGTCCCTTAACCTGCGCCCCCGCAAGCTTGAGATTGTGTCCTGCCCGTCCTGTGGTCGCGCCCAAGTAGACGTTTACACGCTCGCGGAGCAGGTCACTGCCGGTCTGGAGGGCATGGAGATCCCGCTGCGCGTTGCGGTCATGGGCTGCGTCGTCAACGGACCGGGCGAAGCACGCGAAGCGGACCTCGGTGTGGCCTCCGGAAACGGCAAGGGCCAGATTTTCGTGAAGGGCGAAGTCATTAAGACTGTGCCGGAGAGCGAAATTGTTGAGACACTGATCGAAGAGGCCATGCGTATCGCTGAAGAGATGGGGGAGGCCGATGGCGAAGATGCTGTCAAGGGTAGCCCCGTGGTTAGCGTCTCGTAACGAGAACGGATTAGGGGTCAGGGTGCTCGGCGGTGCCGACACCCTGGCCCTTCGCGCGCTCGCAAACGAGGACGCGGTGGCCAACGTCTTTATCCTCGCCCACCTCGAAAGCACTGGAACCGCGGCGCCTACCAGTGGCGGCGCCAGCGTGTACGGAGTCTTCGACGGCGACACCCTCCTGGGTGCCTGCTGGGCCGGAGCCAATCTGGTCCCCGTCCAACTGGATCCCGGGCTGGCCGGCTACGTGGCCAACGCGGCCCATCACAACGGACGCCGCTACGCTTCGATTTTCGGACCGGCCGAGACCGTGCTGGCACTTTATTCGCGTTTTGAGCAGTTGGGCCACCTCGCCCACGAGGTCCGCGCCGAGCAACCACTTCTCTCAATCTCCAGTGGCCCCGTCATCACCGCCAATCCTGCCCTGACCTTTGGCTCGATGGCGGATTTCGACAGGATCCTCCCTGCCTGCGCCGCCATGTTCGAGGAAGAAGTTGGCTACTCGCCCTTCCTGGGCGGCCAGGAGTTCTACAGCAAACGGGTAGCCGGCCTCATACGGCAAGGCCATTCGCTGGTTCATATCGACGCTGCAGGAACGGTGGTCTTCAAGGCCGAGCTCGGGGCTGTCACCAAGGAAGTCACCCAGGTCCAGGGCGTGTGGATGAATCCGGAGCTGCGTGGTCGCGGCCAAAGCGCCGGTTACATGGCCGCCGTCGTCAATCTCTCAAGGTCTTTTGCGCCCGTGACGAGCCTGTACGTCAACGACTACAACACCAAGGCCCGCGCCACGTACGAGCGCGTGGGTTTTGAACAGGTTGGCACGTTCGCGACGGTCCTGTTTTAGCGCACGTCCCAGCTACTTGGGGGAGTCCAGGTTACCTGTGAGGTAGCGCTGGATGTTCGGGGCAACCAAATGGACCACCTCATCGCGAGGGGCGGACGCGAGCGGCTGGATCCGGATCACGTATCGCGCCAGCATGAGGCCCACCACTTGCGTAGCCACCAGGTTGCCGCGAAGGCGTACTTCCTCTGCGGAGCCCGGCAATCCGGCCGTAATCCGTGGCAGGACGGCCCTATTGACCATTTCCTTCATGAGTGCCGTCTTGGCCTTTGAACCGATGGTGCCCCGGGCGAAAGCCACTAACGCGTGCTGTGCCGGGCCCTCCCACAGCTCCAGGACGACACGGACAATGGCTTCTGCCCTCACGGTCGGCTCCACGTTTTCGACGTCGGACAGGACCGCCGCGGGGTCCGCAGGCAGCTCAACGCTTGCTGCAAACAACTCGTCTTTTCCCTTGAAAAAGTGGTGCACCATAGCCGGATCCACGCTGGCCTCGCGGGCTACTTGGCGCAGGCTTGTCCCGTCGAACCCCTGTTCCGCGAAGAGCGTCCGGGCGGCGGCCACTATGGCTTCCCGGGAGTGGTCTTCCGGACTGCGTCGGCCGCGTCGCAGCTGGGGAAGGCTCATCGGGTTTGTCGCCGCAAGGTCAGTGATGCCAGGACCAGTACGCCCACTACGATCGCAGCCATCACCAAAGCGTCCTGCCACATTGCCGAGGTTGCCTCGGAATTACTTGCGATCTCCTTCAGGGCATCCACCGAGAAAGTCAACGGAAGGACGCCCGAAATACCTTCCAGGACCTCATTCATGTGCTCCCGTGCCACGAACAGGCCGCAAAGGAGGATCTGGGGGACCACAACCACCGGCATGAACTGCACGGCTTGGAACTCCGTCCTCGCGAACGCCGAACACAGCAAGCCGAGGGCGACCCCCAGCACTGCGTTGATCACAGCGATCAGTACCACCAGGCCAGGGCTTCCTTTGATGTCGAGGTTGAAAATCCAGTAAGCCACCCCGGTAGCCACCAGGGACTGCAGGGCCGCCATGATCGAGAAGGCCAAGGCATAGCCGAATAACAGGTCGGCCTTATGGATGGGTGTGGTGAGCAGCCGCTCCAAGGTTCCGGAGGTGCGTTCCCGGAGCATGGTGATGGAGGTCACCAGGAACATCACCACGAATGGGAAGATCGCCAGCATCATCAAGCCCACGCGATCAAACGTCCTGGGGACTCCTGGCGGCAGGTTTTCGTTTTCGTAGAGGAAATACACGGCCGTCAGCAGGAGGGCCGGTACCACGAGGATCAGGGCGACGCTACGGTGATCGTGCCGCAATTGGCCGAGGACGCGGGTGGTGGTTGCGATGGTCATGCGGAGGTTCATGACTAGGCCACCTGACTTTCCTGTTGCCCGCGGCCCGCCGCTTTGATCATGGTCAGGAAGGCCCGTTCGAGGTCGTCGCTGCGTCCACGCTCAGCCAGCTCGGCCGGGGTCAGCTGGGCCAGCAACAGCCCGTCCCTCAACAGCAGCAAGGTGGAGCAATGGGACGCCTCTTCCATGACGTGGCTGGAGACCAAAAGGGTGGTTCCCTGTTCAGCCATGGCGGCGAAGCGCTCCCACAGCTCGGCACGAAGCACGGGATCCAAACCCACGGTTGGCTCGTCCAGAACCAGCAATTTCGGGTGGGACACCAAGGCGCAGGCCAAGGACACCCGGCTGAACTGGCCACCCGAGAGCCGGGACGCTCTTTGCCCGGCAAATTCCTGAAGTCCGACGGCGTCAATCGCCTCGGCGACGTCGGTCGCCGTCGCGCCGTGCATGGCGCCAAAGTAGCGGACATTCGCTTCGACGCTGAGGTCGCCGTAGACACTGGCGCCCTGGGTGACGTACCCGACGTCGTGCCTCAACGGCGCGCTGCCGGCCGGCAAACCGAGCACGGTCACGGAGCCCCGGGTGATCCGCTGGACTCCGACGATAGCGCGCATGAGGGTGGTCTTTCCGCTTCCCGACGGCCCCAGCAGTCCCGCTATCCTGCCTGGTTCCACTGAAAAGTCGAGACCGCGCAGCACCGGGGTGCGTCCCAGGGTAACGTGCAGACCCGCTGAGGTGATGGCAGCGGCAGGCGGGGGAGCGGCGTGACGGGCAGTGTGTGACATGGCGGCCTCACCAACATCCAGTAATTCACCAAGTGATGAATTAAAGGTAAGACTGCTTCCCAAGCAGGTCAAGGTTTTCCTTGTCCATCGAAAGTACAAAAATCCTTGAAATCGTGTCCGTCATCACATAAGTTCATCCCTAACCGTGTCGTTGGGGCGCGGGTGGTCAATGAGGGGAATCGTGAAAATGGCAGTTGGCGTTGATCTTTCCAAAGCGCTGGACAAGGCGTACGAGGACAAGAGCCTCAAGGAAATCCTGGATGCTTCTCCGGCCGCGTTGGCAGGTGTTACGGATGCCACGGCAAAGGCCTTGAAGGATTCCCTGGGTATCGACACCATCCGCGAGCTCGGCAGCAATAAGTTCTTCGCAGTCGCAGGCGTACTGGTCGCCCTGGAGGGCAAGACCAAATAGTCCACGGATAACGCTTGCGGCCGGCCGGCCGTTGAGCCACGCCCTCGCAGGATGACCAGCCCACGGCGGCCAGGGGCTTCCGCTCGCGAAGGCGTGGCTCTTCCGCGTTCAGGGCAAGGCCGTGGGTGAATCCGGGTTAAAGGGGTAAGGCTGCAAACCGGTAGATTAGTACGCAGTTGTTCTGCCACATTTGCCAAAGAAACGGATACATACCCGTGGTCCTTCGCCTTTCCCAGTTGTTCCTGCGCACCTTGCGTGAAGATCCCGTCGACGCCGAGGTCGCCAGCCACAAGCTCCTGGTCCGCGCCGGCTACATCCGCCGCGCCGCCCCCGGTATCTACACCTGGCTGCCGCTGGGCCTGAGCGTCCTGCGCAAGGTCGAAGAGATCATCCGCCAGGAAATGGCCGCTATCGGAGCCCAGGAAGTCCACTTCCCGGCCTTGCTCCCGCGCGAACCCTATGAGGCCACCAACCGCTGGACCGAATACGGCGAAGGCCTGTTCCGCCTCCAGGACCGCAAAGGTGCCGACTACCTGCTCGCCCCTACGCACGAGGAAATGTTCACCCTGCTGGTCAAGGATCTGTACTCGTCCTACAAAGACCTGCCGCTGAGCCTCTACCAGATTCAGAACAAATACCGCGATGAAGCCCGTCCCCGCGCGGGCCTCCTCCGCGGCCGCGAGTTCATCATGAAGGACTCCTACTCGTTCGACGTCGATGACGCCGGCCTGGACGCCAGCTACGCCGCCCACCGGGCCGCCTACCTGAAGATCTTCGAACGGCTGGGTCTTGAAGTGATTCCCGTTGCCGCCACGGCCGGTGCCATGGGAGGCTCCAAGAGCGAGGAATTCCTGTTCCCCACCGAGATTGGCGAGGACACATTCGTTCGCTCCGCAGGCGGCTACTACGCCAACGTCGAAGCTGTCACCACCGTTGTCCCGGACGACATCGACTTCGGCAACGCCCCTGCGGCGGAGGTTTTGGACACGCCGAATACGCCCACCATCGAGACCCTGGTCACCGCAGCGAACCAGCTCGCTCCGCGCAACGGGTCCGACGGCGGCGCGTGGACTGCCGCCGACACCCTCAAGAATGTGGTCCTCGCCGTGACGCTGCCCACCGGTGAGCGCCAGATCGTCGTGATCGGTGTTCCCGGTGACCGTGCAGTTGACCTCAAGCGCGTGGAAGCAAACATCGGATCCCACCTGCCCATCGCAGGCGAGATCGGACTTGAGGCCGCAAATGAGGAAGACCTTAAGAAGCTGCCTTGGCTCGTCAAGGGATACATCGGCCCTGGCCTGTCCCTTGACCAGCCTGTCCTGGGACTTGAAGGCTCCTCCAAGGTGCTGTTCCTGGTCGACCCCCGCGTTGTGTCCGGCACCAGCTGGATCACCGGTGCCAACTCCGAGGGCAAGCACGTCTTCGGCCTGGTGGCCGGCCGCGACTTTGGCTGGGACGGCGTCATCGAGAGCACCGAAGTCCGCGCAGGCGATCCCGCCCCCGACGGGTCCGGCCCCTTGGAAACCGCACGCGGCATCGAGATGGGACACATTTTCCAGCTTGGCCGGAAGTATGCCGAAGCCCTCGACCTGAAGGTCCTGGACCAGAACGGCAAGCAGGTCGTCGTGACCATGGGCTCCTACGGCGTAGGCGTGACCCGTGCGGTTGCCGCCCTGGCTGAAGCGAACCACGACGAGCGCGGCATCGTGTGGCCCCGCTCGGTTGCTCCGGCCGATGTCCACGTCGTGGCCGTCGGACGCGGCGAGGAGATCTTCGAGGCCGCCGAGAGGCTCTCCAGCGAGCTCGAGGCTGCCGGGCTGGACGTCATCTTCGATGACCGGCCCAAGGTATCTCCCGGCGTCAAGTTCGGCGACGCCGAGCTTGTGGGTGTGCCCACCATCCTGGCCGTTGGACGCGGTCTGGCGGAGGGCGTTGTCGAAATCAAGGACCGTCGCAGCGGCGAGGCCGAGAACGTCTCCGTCGACAAGGCCGTGGATTACGTGGTCAACGCCGTTCGTTCCCGGTGATTTCGGGCTTCGAATCCATCCAGCTCACCACGATCATCCTGATTGTGGTGGCTGGATTCGCAGCCGGCTGGATTGACGCAGTAGTTGGGGGCGGGGGACTGATCCAGCTCCCCGCCCTGCTGCTGGTGCCCGGCATCACGCCCGTCCAAGCGCTGGCGACCAACAAAATGGGTTCCATTTTCGGGACCACGACCAGTGCAGTGACGTACTATCGCCGCGTTGGGCCGGACCTGAAGACCGCGATTCCCATGGCGGTGATTGCGCTGGCGGGGAGCTTTGGCGGGGCAATCCTGGCAGCATCACTGCCTGCCAGTGTTTTCAAGCCGATCATCGTCCTCGCGCTGATCGCCGTCGCGATCTTTACCGCGTTGCGTCCCAGCGCAGGCGAACTGACGGCCTTGCGCCATGATGGCCACAAACATTACGTCGTGGCCTGCCTCATTGGTGGTCTCATCGGTTTCTACGACGGTCTTATCGGCCCCGGCACAGGTTCGTTTCTGGTGATTGCCCTGGTTTCGGCCATGGGCTACGCGTTCCTGGAGGCCAGTGCCAAAGCCAAGATCGTCAACATGGCAACCAACGCCGGAGCACTGATCTTTTTCCTGCCGCACGGCTCATTGCTGTGGGGAGTGGGCCTGGTCCTTGGACTGGCCAACATGGCAGGAGGCTATCTGGGCGCCAGAACAGCCGTGGCCAGGGGAAGCAAGTTCGTGCGCCTCGTGTTTCTCCTCGTGGTGGCGGCCTTGATCGTCAAACTGGGCGTTGATGTCTGGAACGAAAACTTCGCCTAAGGTGTTACGGCTGCTCAGCTTGTGAACGCACTCAGCTTTTGAACGTACCTGGGTCAGGAAGTTCGTGGGCGCGCGGCAAGTGGTCCAGCGTCCGGCCAGCCATGGTGCTGGCCACCCAGAGGGAGCGTGCCAGATCCCCATCGTGTCCGGGCTTTGTGGCGTACCACAACGCGTTCGCCACTTCGCGGGCAACGCTCCACTGCCGGGCGATCTCCGGATCAAGGCCTGCGGCAAGGCTGAAGTCCGCGCAGCGCTCACGCAACGCGGCCTCCGGGTCCGTCCGGGAGAGGTCATGAATCCGGTTCCAGAGCAGTGGTGCCACGGAAAACTCCGCCTCGCCGATCTGCGGTTGTGGATCGATGGCAAGATAGCTCCCGCGCCCAGGCTGGTCTGCACGCGTGGCCAGGATGTTCATGAAGTGCAGATCCGTGTGCACCAACACGTCTTTGCCTGAACGGCGGCCCACGGCTCCACGCGTCTGGCACACTTCCAGGGCCGCCTCCAGCAACCACCGGGGAAAGGGCCGGTCGAGGCGTTCCCACTCGGCAGGCAGTTCATCACTCCATCGCTCCGCAGTCCCTGCGATGTGGTCAAAGGCCTGCCATTGGGATCCTTGGCCAGGCTGTATGGACAGCTTCCGGACAATACCGCCCCAGATGTCCGCCGCCTGGTCCATCGGAACGTCCTGCAGCCAACGTGAGGCATCGAGCCGTTCCAGGAGCATGGAGCAGCTGGCAGCATCGGACGCCAGGAGACGGACAGCGCCACGGCCGTCCCACAGTTCCAAGGCGTGCCGCTCCACCCTCGCTTCGTCGTGGGGAAAGGCAATTTTCAAGGCCGCGGCGGCCCCGTCCTGCAGGACCGGAACCACCAAGGCGCCGTGGCCGTTCCATGGTTCGTGGCCAGGTGCCAGGTCCACGGTGAGCTGCCAGCGTTCCAGTGCGTCGGAGATGAGTCCCGGCAGGCTGGCCAGCCAGTCCCGGCCCGCGGAGTCGCGGTTGTAACGGGCGTGAAGGTCGCCCGGAATGGGAATCATCGCGTGAAGGGTCACGCGAACAGCCTAACTCCGCGGCAAGGCCCGGCCCCTAGAAAACGCCGCTGGCGCCCAAGAGCGTTCCGATCGAGAAGGTCGCGGCCAACGCCAGGGCTCCGCCGAGCACCACCCGGACAGCAGCCCGGAAGCGGGAGGCCCCGCCGATCCAGGCTCCGACGGCTCCCGTGATGGCCAGTGCAAGAAGCACGGCGACGAACGTCAGTGGCACCCGCATCTCCGCTGGCGGAAGCAGGATTGCCAGCATCGGCAGTACTGCTCCCAAAGTGAACGCCACTGCGGAGGCAAGGGCAGCGTTCCAGGGGCTCACGATGTCGTTTTCGTGGATGTTCAGTTCGGCAGAGAGATGGGCAGCCAAGGCGTCGTGCTCGGTCAGTTCCTCGGCCACGGTCCTCGCCGTCTTGGGACTAAGCCCTTTGGATTCGTAGATAGCGGCAAGCTCATTGAGTTCGTCCTCGGGTTGCTCGGCGAGCTCGCGCCGTTCCTTTTCGATCAGGGCTTTCTGCGTGTCGCTCTGGCTGCTGACGGACACGTATTCACCCAAGGCCATGGAGATCGCTCCGCCCACCAACCCCGCTGTCCCCGCGGCCAGAATGCTGCCTGTGTTCGTGGTGGCACCGGCCACCCCAACGACAATTGCGGCGACCGATACTATCCCGTCGTTGGCACCCAGCACCCCGGCCCGTAGCCAGTTCAGCCGGTGCGCCAGGTCGTCGCGGTGTGGCTCGTTCTCGTGGGTGGTGGCAGTTTCTGTAGAGGCCATATTCCAAGCCAAGCACCCGTGGACGGCCTTGACCAGCATGGCTAGGCTGGCCTATCCCGCGTTCGTTGCCGGTGCCGAGGTGGAAGGAGTACTTGACGTCGGCAACGCAGGCAACTGCCCGGCGTCGAACGTGATTCCGGGCAGGGCCGCAAGAGCGGCGCCCCAGGCGACGCTCCTGCGGGCCGCCGCATGAAGGCCATCCACGGCCCAGGCCCGGGTTTCGCCGGTGGACAAGGCAACAAGGTCCGCGAAGCCTGGCAAGGACGACGCCTCAAGCGCACCCAAAGCGGCGGCAGGGTCCTTGGCGAAAAGCTCCGGCAGCTGATAGCCGGCGGAGGCTGGGGGTACGTCGGCGCAGTTGGCGCGCGTCAAGGCCTCGGCCTGCCTGAGCAGGAGGGCGTGCACCTGCAGGTCCTTGGCCGCCTCGGTGGCAGCGCTGGCGTCCAGCCTTTTCAGGGCCACTTGGTAGGCATAGACGGCCTCCTGCTGCGAGCGGACCGCTGCGGCGAGGGCCGAGTCGGTGGTAGCCGACGACGGGTTCGGCGTCGGGCTGACGGACGGGCAGGCTGCCGCCGTTGGCGTTGCCGCGGGTACCGTCGTTGGGGCCCCGGTCTTGGCAGGGGCGGAAGGGTCCGTGGGCAAGGGCAACTGCCATGCAGCGGCAAGCGTTTCGGAGTGGATCAGTTGGGCAGTTCCGACGGCGGCAAGCAGGCGGGCCAGTCCGCCGTCGGCCTCCCGCGCGTCGGCCAGGCGTTTCCTTCCGCTCGAGGAGAGCTGCTCCAGCAGCGAAGCACGCGTCGTCGCCGCGGTGCCCGCAGCGGCGGTGGATGCCGGGGTGGAGCTGCCCGAAACCCCGCCGGGAACCATCAACGCCCGGGCCTGCGTTGTCAGCAAAGTCACAACACCTGCAAGAGCCGGGGTTTTGGCCTCCGGACCTTCGGCCTCGGACAGGGCTCCAGCCGCTTCAAGCAGCCCCAAGGCATCGGCCGAGGCTCCGGCGCGGGCCGACTCGGAGAAGGAAACGGCCGCAGGAGTGGCGGAATCGCGCGGAATCAGCACCATTCCGGTGCCCGCAACCAGCAGGGCCACCACGGCAACCAGCACAACCTGGCCCCAAGCCGGTGTTCGTCGTTTTTCGCTCGATTGCCCGTTCACAACACACCATGGTGTCACGTGGGCGGGGGACTCCGTGCACCATGACCGCCGGAAAATCGTTAGGCTAGTAGTCACAACAACATCTATCGGGAGGCGGCGGGCAACGTGAGTGACTCGGAAGCCACGACTTCAACAGACCGTTCTGAATCGAACTCAACGGCCACCATCCACAACCCGGAAGAAAGCAGGCTCAAGGCGCTGCTCGAACCGGCCGTCCTTGCCAGCAGGCTCTACCTCGAGGATGTCTCCATCCACGTTGCCGGATCCCACCGCACCGTCCACGTCGTGGTGGACCTCCCGCAGGAGGAAACCGGCGGCGTCAGTCTTGACGCCATCGCCGATGTCTCCCGGGGACTGTCGGATATCCTTGACAACGACCCCCACGACGACGGACGTCCCTATGACCTCGAGGTTTCCTCCCCGGGTGTTGGCCGCCCGCTGACCGAGCCCCGCCACTGGCACCGGGCCCGTGGCCGTTTGGTCCGGGTCAACGTCATCCAGGGCGAGAACGTGCTGGGACGCATCACGTCCGTCGGTGAGAACGATGTGACGCTGATTCCCGAGCACGAAGTCAAGAAGGGCATGAAGCCCAAGCAGGGTGACCCCATCACTATTCCTTTCGACAGGATCCGCCAAGGAAAAGTCGAGATTGAATTCAGCCACCTCCATGAGGCTGCGCTGGAAGACGAGCACAACGGACCTTCCGAGGAGGCCTAATGGATATTGACATGAGCGCACTGAGACTCCTGGAGCGTGAGCGTGAAATCCCGCTGGATCTCCTGATTCCCACCATCGAACAAGCTCTGCTGGTGGCATACCACAAGACGCCCGGTGCCTACGAAAAGGCCCGCGCCGAACTGGACCGCAAGAGCGGACACGTCACCATTTGGGCCACGGAAATAGACGACGACGGCGAGGCCATCGGCGAGTTCGAAGACACCCCGGCAGGCTTCGGCCGCATCGCGGCAAGCACCGCACGCCAGATCATCCTTCAGCGCCTGCGCGACGTTGAGGACGACAACGTGCTGGGCGAGTTCAAGGGCCGTGAAGGCGAACTCGTGGCCGGAATGATCCAGCAGGGCAACAACCCGCACATGATCCAGGTCAATCTTGGGGCCATCGAAGCGCTGCTTCCGCCGCCCGAGCAGGTTCCCGGCGAGAAGTACCTGCACGGAAGCCGTCTGCGTGCCTTCGTTGTGGACGTCCACCGTGGCGCCAAAGGTCCCTCCATCACCCTCTCCCGCTCCCACCCGGGCCTTGTCCGCAAGCTCTTCGAAATGGAAGTTCCGGAGATCGCGGACCGCTCGGTTGAGATCGTGGCACTGGCCCGCGAGGCCGGTCACCGCACCAAGATCGCGGTGAAGGCCAACATTCCCGGCGTCAATGCCAAGGGTGCCTGCATCGGTGAAATGGGCTCACGCGTCCGCGCTGTCATGACTGAACTGAACGACGAAAAGATCGACATCGTCGACTTCAGCGAGGACCCGGCAACCTTCATCGCGAACTCGTTGTCGCCGTCGAGGGTGAATTCGGTCACAATCACGGACGAGGCAACCCGTTCTGCGCGCGTCGTGGTCCCCGACTACCAGCTTTCGCTGGCGATCGGCAAAGAGGGCCAGAACGCGCGGCTTGCGGCCAAGCTGACGGGATGGCGGATCGATATCGTTTCGGACGCCGCCCCCGCCAAGTCCGAATAGCGGGGAACCGGGAGGCCTCGGCCCCCGGTTCCACGCCACGCTTTTGGCGCCCTTGGTTTCAGGACTCAGGGACCGGGGGGCTAGAATGGATGGAACCGGGCTTACGTCCGGTATCCATGTGTTTTGGTGTGCCACGGCCTAATTGACAGGCCTGGACGCCGGGCGACAGTAGCGTAAGGCAGGTTGGACACGTCGTGGCTGAACTGCTTGAACGCGTCCAAGGGCCTGTTCGCACGTGCATTGGATGCCGGAAGCAAGGCTCCCGGTCCGAGCTTGTCCGGCTGGTCGCCCAAGGCGGCGGTTCATCCGCCGTCCTCGTCGATGTTCGACGCCGGATGACCGGCAGGGGTGCGTGGCTGCACCCCAGCGAGAAGTGCTTGGCATTGGCGATCAAGCGTCGCGCGTTCGGAAGGGCCCTTGCGGGCGCAACTGAAACGGGCGCCGTCGAACGCTACCTCATGCCGGGTACGCCACTTGTGGAGGCTGAGGCACCCACAGGAAAACCGTCCAAACCTGAAAGCGGGTCAGAAAACTGATGGAAACCCGATGAGTTCCCAGCGATGAGTGCGTAACGATGACAACTTTGTTGCGCTTTGCAATGGGCCTTTCATGCGCGCAAGCGGCGAAGGCCCGCAGTAAGAAGTAGACGGTTCGTGCCTGGCTCGGTGCGGACCGAGACAGGAGAAATGTGGCCAAGGTCCGCGTACATGAGCTCGCCAAAGAGCTCGGTATTACTTCCAAAGATGCAGTAACCAAACTGCAGGAATTGGGCGAATTCGTTCGCTCCGCCTCTTCCACCATTGAGGCCCCCGTCGTGAAGAAGCTTCGCGACGCCTATCCGGGTGCCGGCGCTGCCAAGTCTGCCGCCCCCGCAGCCGCTCCCGCGGCCAGCCGTCCCGTATCCCGTCCGGCTGCTCCGGCTCCGGGCCCTGCAACGCCGAAGGCTCCGGCCCCGGCAGCTGCAGCTCCCGCCCCGGCAGCTCCGGCTCCCTCGGCACCGGCCCCGGCAGCTCCCGCTGCTCCGGCCGCATCCACCCCGGTTTCGGCCAAGCCCGGCGCACGTCCTGCTCCCAAGGCAGAGACTCCTGCCCCGGCGCGCCAAGGCGGCCAGGCACCGCGTCCGGGTGGTCCCCGTCCCGGCAACAACCCGTTCGCTACGTCGCAGGGCATGCCCCGCGGCCGTGGTGGCGATGGCGACCGTCCGCCGCGTCCGGGCAACAACCCGTTCGCACCGTCCCAGGGCATGCCCCGTGGCGAACGCCGCAATGATGGCGAACGCCCCGGTGGTCCCCGCCCCGCGGCCGGTACCGGTGGTCCCCGTCCCGCAGCAGGAACCGGTGGTCCCCGTCCGGGTGCCCCGCGTCCTGGCGCACCCCGTCCGGGCGCTCCGCGTCCTGCCGGTGGTCCAGGCGGCGGAAACCGTCCGACTCCGGGCATGATGCCCAACCGCACTGAGCGTCCGGCTCCGGGTGGCGCTGGCCGTCCCGGTGGCGCAGGCCGTCCGGGTGGCGGACCTGGTCGTCCCGGTGGCGCTCCAGGTTCAGGCACTGGTGGCGGAGCTCCCGCCGGCGGTGGCTTTGGCAAGGGCGGCCGTGGCCGCGGTGGTACCCAGGGTGCCTTCGGCAAGGGCGGCGCCGGTCGTGGCAAGCAGCGCAAGTCGAAGCGCGCAAAGCGCCAGGAACTGGAGCAGATGAGTGCTCCGTCGCTGGGTGGCGTATCAGTACCCCGCGGTGACGGCGAGACCATCATCCGCCTGCGTCGCGGCTCGTCCATCACGGACTTCGCCGAGAAGATCGATGCGAACCCCGCGTCGCTGGTGACCGTACTGTTCCACCTCGGTGAGATGGCAACGGCAACCCAGTCGCTGGACGAAGACACCTTTGCCCTGCTCGGTGCTGAACTTGGCTACAAGCTTCAGGTTGTTTCGCCCGAAGACGAGGAGCGCGAGCTCCTGGACCAGTTCGACATCAACATCCAGGACGAACTGGACGCCGAGGGCGACGACGTACTTGAGCCGCGTCCGCCGGTTGTCACCGTCATGGGTCACGTTGACCACGGTAAGACCCGCCTGCTTGACGCCATCCGCAACTCCAATGTTGTGGCCGGCGAGCACGGTGGCATCACCCAGCACATCGGTGCTTACCAGATCAGCCACATCCACGAGGGCCAGGCCCGCGACATCACCTTCATTGACACCCCCGGTCACGAGGCCTTCACGGCCATGCGTGCCCGTGGTGCGAAGGTGACCGACATTGCGATCCTGGTTGTCGCAGCCGATGACGGCGTCATGCCGCAAACGGTTGAAGCACTCAACCACGCCCAGGCGGCAAATGTGCCGATCGTTGTCGCTGTGAACAAGATCGACAAGGAAGGCGCCAACCCGGACAAGGTCAAGGGCCAGCTCACCGAGTACGGCCTGGTTCCCGAAGAATACGGTGGCGACACCATGTTCGTTGAGGTTTCTGCCCGCCAGAACCTCAACATCGATGAGCTGATCGATGCCGTTCTGCTGACCGCCGACGCCGCTTTGGATCTGCGCGCCAACCCGGACAAGGACGCTCGAGGCATTGCCATCGAAGCGAACTTGGACAAGGGCCGCGGCTCCGTTGCCACCGTCCTGGTGCAGTCGGGTACTTTGGCTGTTGGTGACACGATCGTTGCCGGTACGGCCCACGGCCGCGTCCGTGCCATGTTCGACGAGAACGGCGAGGCACTCGATGTCGCACTGCCGTCCCGTCCGGTCCAGGTCCTCGGCTTGTCCAACGTGCCGCGTGCAGGTGACACCTTCCTGGTGACCCCGGACGAGCGTACGGCCCGCCAGATCGCTGAGAAGCGTGAAGCAGCAGACCGCAACGCCGCCCTGGCCAAGCGTCGCAAGCGCATCAGCCTGGAAGACTTCGACCAGGCAGTTGCCGAAGGCAAGATCGACACCCTCAACCTCATCCTCAAGGGTGACGTGTCCGGTGCCGTGGAAGCCCTCGAAGACGCCTTGCTCAAGATCGATGTCGGAGACGACGACGTTCAGCTCCGTGTCATCCACCGTGGTGTGGGTGCCATTACGCAGAACGACGTCAACCTGGCAACGGTGGACAACGCCATTATCATCGGCTTCAACGTCAAGCCGGCTGAGCGCGTCGCTGAACTGGCCGACCGCGAAGGCGTGGACATGCGCTTCTACTCGGTCATCTACGCAGCAATCGATGACATCGAGATGGCTCTCAAGGGCATGCTCAAGCCGGAGTACGAGGAAGTCCAGCTCGGTACCGCCGAGGTCCGCGAAGTCTTCCGTTCTTCCAAGTTCGGTAACATCGCCGGCTCGATCGTCCGCTCGGGCATCATCCGCCGTAACACCAAGGCACGTGTCAGCCGCGATGGCAAGGTCATCGGTGACAACCTCACCGTTGAGACGCTCAAGCGCTTCAAGGATGACGCCACCGAAGTACGTACCGACTTCGAGTGTGGTATCGGTCTTGGCTCCTTCAACGACATCAGCGAAGGCGACATCATCGAGACCTTCGAGATGCGCGAAAAGCCGCGCGTCTAGGTTCCGCAGGGAACGGGTCCGTCGGGTATTCCCGGCGGACCCGTTCCGTCCCCGTTTCTACTTTCCAGGAGGAAGTCATGGCTGATCCCGCACGCGCTGCCAAACTGGCACAGCGGATCAAGGTCGTCGTCGCCGAGGCCCTCGGGCGCCGGGTCAAGGATCCGCGCGTCGAGTCCATCACGGTCACCGATGCCCGCGTCACCAACGACCTTCAGCACGCCACCATCTACTACACGGTTTTTGGTGACGAGGTTGCCCACTCCGATGCCGCGAAAGCGCTGGAGAAGGCAAAAGGCGTTCTGCGCCAGGAAGTTGGCCGCAACATCACTGTCCGGCTCACCCCCACCCTCGAATTCGTGGCAGACCAGATCCCGGTCAACGCCTCGAACCTTGAGGAACTGTTGCGCGAAGCCAAGCGTCGCGACGCCGAGGTAGCCGCTTTGGCTGCCGGGGCCAAGCACGCAGGCGACGCGGATCCGTACAAGGGCGATGATCCGGAAGACATCGACGAAGACGACGTCGACGACGAGGAATCCCACGAGGACTCCACCCGCTAGCCCCTCGAGTTTTTGTACAGCTAATGCCCCTAAGACTGTGTTTTAGGGGCATTAGCTGTACAAAAACTCGTTAGGATCGGAGCATGTCGGTGCACAGTGATCACGAACGTGATGAATATCTGAACCGGGCCATCCAACTGGCCGTCCAGAATGTGGCCGACGGCGGCGGACCATTTGGCGCCATTGTGGTCACCCCGGACGGAACCGCCCACGAGGGAGTCAACCGGGTAACCAGGGACCACGATCCCACAGCACACGCCGAGGTAGTGGCGATCCGCCGGGCTGCCGCGGCCATCAGGAAGTTCGACCTCTCGGGTTCGGTACTCTACACCAGCTGTGAACCGTGTCCGCTCTGCCTCTCGGCCACACTGTGGGCCAGGATCGGGCACGTCTACTTCGCGGCCGACAGGCACGGAGCGGCACGGGCAGGCTTTGATGATGAATTGTTCTACGAGTTCTTCAGCGGATCCAGGCCCGGGCTTCTCCCCGTGGAACACTTCGAGCTCCCGGCCGCGGACCAGCCCTTCGAAGCATGGCGGAGCCACGTCCGACGCACTGCCTACTAGGGCGGTCCTGTCAGGATGCGTCGGAGCCGGGCCGGGCTGGGAGGCGGCTGACGCCGTCGAGCAGTTCCTGCTGGCCGCCGCACAGCGCAATCCGGATCCAACCCTCACCGATCGATCCAAACGCCGTTCCCGGTGCAAACGACACGCCTGAGTCCGCCAGGAATTTGCGCACCCAGGTGCGGACATCGCCGTCGCTCACGTGCGAAACGTCGGCCCACAGGTAGAAGGCTCCCTGCGCACCCAGGAAGGGAATGTTCTTCTCCGCCAGCACGGCCGAGGCTGCGTCGCGGTTGCTCCGGTAGTGCTCGCGGGCGTTGGAAACATACTCCTGCGGCCCGGTCAGCGCCGCCAAGGCCGCGTACTGCGACGGTGAGGCCACGCACGAGACGATCGATTCCATGACGTTATTCATCTTCTGCTCCAGCCCCGGCGGGCAGACCAGAGCACCGATACGCAGGCCGGTCAGGCCGTATGTCTTGGAGAGCGTCAGGGAAGCGAACACCCTGGCCTCGCCGGGTATGGCGCTGTCAAAACGGACCGGACTGACGTGCGGGACGTCGAAGGTGAAGGCTTCGTAGCACTCGTCCGAAATGATCCACAAGTCGTGCTTGACTGCAAGGTCAACCAGTTGCCGGGTAGTTTCCTCGCTGATGACCGCACCCAGGGGATTTGACGGCGAGTTCAGCATCAACACCTTGGTCCGGGGCGTGATGAGGGCTTCAATGTCCTCGATGTGCGGCTGGAAGTCGTTGTGCGGGTAGAGGGGATATTGCACGGGAACTGCGTGCAAGAGCCGGGTGGTCATGGCGAACGTGGGGTAGCCCGGATTGGGGATGAGGATTTCATCACCGGGGGACAGGAGCAGGCTCATGGCGAAGTGCAGCCCCTGTTGCGCGCCGTCCACCACGTAGACACGCGCCGCGCCGATGTCCACGCCCTGTTGCTCCCGAAACCGCGCCGCGAAGGCTTCCCGGAGGACCGGAATCCCCGCGTTCGGTGTGTAGTTGGTCTCATCCCGGTCCAGGCACGCGATCCCGGCATCCAGGACGTGGCGCGGAAGCGGGAAGCCTGGCTCACCTATGCTCAGGACAATCGCTCCGGGGGTGGCCCAGGCGGCTTCTGTGATTTCGCGGATCTGGTTCACGGGGACGTCGCGGACGTGCGCGGCAAGCTCAGGCATGGGAGCCATCCTAGCCACCCATATACTGGTAAGCGTGCTTTCTGGACTGGTAATCGTTGACAAACCGCAGGGATGGACCAGCCATGATGTGGTTGGACGGATGCGGCGGCTGGCCGGCACCCGGAAAGTGGGGCATGCAGGAACCCTGGATCCCATGGCCACCGGGGTGCTGGTGATCGGCATTAACAAGGCAACACGGTTGCTGACCTACATTGTGGGCACGTCCAAGACCTACACCGCAACCATCAGGCTGGGTGAGGCCACCATCACGGACGACGCCGAGGGCGAGGTCACAGAAGTCCGCAGCGCAGCCGCCGTCAGCGATGACGACATTGCTGCCGGCGTCGCTGCACTGACCGGCCCCATCCAACAGGTCCCCAGCAGCGTCAGCGCCATCAAAGTCAACGGCGAACGTTCCTACGCCCGCGTCCGTTCCGGCGAAGAGGTCAAGCTCGCTGCCCGGCCGGTCACCATCCACCGTTTCGACATCCATGCGGTCAACAGGCCCGACGGCGGCAGGGTAGTCGACGTCGACGTCACCGTCGAATGCTCCTCCGGAACCTACATCCGGGCCTTGGCCCGCGACCTCGGCAATGCGCTGGGGGTTGGCGGACACCTGACCGCCCTCCGACGCACCCAGGTTGGCCCGTACTCGATCGAGCAGGCCAAGACCCTCGAAGAACTGGCAGAAGAACTCGAAGTCCTTGACATGTCCTTGGCCGCACGTGCCCTCATGCCAAACCGTGAGTTGAGTGAGGAAGAAACCACGGAGATATCGTTCGGCCGCCGCATCGCGGCGGGTCCGGGGGCCGGCACTCCGGACGCCGCCACGGCCGACAAACCTGCTGCAGCGTTCGCGCCGTCGGGAGAGCTGGTGGCGTTGCTGGCAGATTCGGGCACCTTCGCCAAGCCCGTGCTGGTCTTTGCACCGGGGACAGGCCCTGGAACCGGAACGGGCGCCGTTTCCGGAACGGGCGAGGCGGAGTAGGCATGGACGGATATTTCTATGCACTCCTGATCGTCGGCCTGGTTTCGACCATCATGTGCATTGTTGCCGGGTTGATGAAGAAGGCCCCGAACGACCCCACGATCTACTCCGTGCTGGCCGTCGAAGTGGTGCTGCTGGTCTATCTGGTGGGGTCGATTGTCCGCGTCGCCTTGGGCGAGCAGATCGCGGGCGAGCCCTGGGAATTCTGGGGCTATATGCTGACCGCGCTGATCATCCCCTTGGGCGCGGTGTACTGGGCAATTCTCGAACGAACCCGCTGGAGCAATTTCGTCCTCGCGGCAGTGGGCGTGACAGTCCTCGTAATGGGCGCCCGCATGAACCAGATCTGGTACTGACCTTGAAGGAAGAACACGAAGTGACAGGAACCGAGACCAACCCCGCCGGCCAACAGCCAAAGCAGAAAGACACCCGGAACACCGGTCCGGGACGTCTGCTGATTGCGGTCTACGCAGTGTTCGCCTTGTCGGCGACGGCGCGCGCCGGCTACCAGATTGCCACCAAGTTCGCCGAAGCTCCGCTGGCGCACATCCTTTCGGCGTTTGCCGCCGTCGTCTATATCGTGGCGACCGTTTCGCTGGCGAAGCCGGGCCGTACTTGGTTCAATGTCTCGCTGGCTGCCGTGCTGACGGAACTGGTGGGCGTGCTCGTGGTCGGCGCGATCAGCCTCTTTGATCCCGTCGCTTTCCCGCACGACACCGTGTGGTCGCTGTTCGGACGCGGCTATGGCTTCGTGCCGTTGGTGCTGCCGGTCCTTGGGCTCCTCTGGCTCAACAAGCGCCGGCCGTCCTGAGCCGTCTGCCCTTGCGGGTAACCTTAGATTGTTCCGGAGCCGGGAGGTTGCCGGACGCAATGAACATCTGCAGTAAAAGGCGAGGTTGATGGTCCACATCTGGAACGATCCCACTGAGGTCCCCAAGGACTTCGGACCCACCGTTGTCACCATCGGCAATTTCGACGGTGTCCATCGGGGCCACCAGCATGTCCTCGCGCAACTGACTGACACCGCGAAGCGGTACGGCATTCCCTCGGTTGCGGTGACGTTCGATCCGCACCCGGCGCAGGTCCACCGGCCAGATGCTGCGCCTGAGCTGATCATGGGCCTCCAGGACAAGCTGGACGCGTTGGCCGGGACCGGCGTCGACGCCGTCCTGGTCATGAAGTACACGCTGGACCTTGCGGCGATGACGCCGGTTGAATTCGTTCAGGATGTTCTGCTGGACGGGCTCCACGCCGCGCACCTGGTTGTAGGCCACGATCTCCGCTTCGGTGCCGGGAACGTGGGCGACGTTGTCACCATGCAGGAGCTGGGCGAACAACTGGGCTTTGGTGTGCAGGTGGTCAACGAGTATGGCGCAGGCGGCTCCCCGCTCCATCACGATGGCGACGCCGACCGCCGCTGCTCCTCCACGTGGGTGAGGGAGGCTTTGTCCGAAGGCGACGTCGTCACGGCGGCGGCCGTGCTCGGCCGGCCGCATCGGATGCGGGGCGAAGTAGTCCATGGTGCTGCCCGTGGGCGCGACCTCGGATTCCCCACGGCCAACCTTTCCCCGGAGTCGACGGGGTACATCCCGGCCGACGGCATCTACGCCGGCTGGCTGATCGACGAATCGGGTACGCGCTGGCCAGCCGCGATCTCCGTGGGTTCAAACCCCACGTTTGATGGCGTCAGCCGCCAGGTTGAGGCACACGTGATCGACCGTCCGGAAGAGAACGTTGAAGACTTCGACCTCTACGGCCAAACCGTTGCGGTCGAGTTCACCCGGCGCCTGCGGGGGATGGTCGCATACCGTGGACCAGAAGCGCTGGTGGAACAAATGTGCCTCGACGTGGCCCAAGCGCGTGAGCTGCTCGCCCCGAGGTAGGGGATTTCGACAACACTGGCGGCCTGCCGGTAAACTGGTGAATGGTTCTGGCCGCAGTCCGTGGCAGCTGGACCTGTTTTTGTGTGTGGAGACGCACCAAGGGCAACCCGGCAGCGAAGCGCTGCATCGGGAAGCACGGCACAACTCTAGGAGTTCACGTGGCACTTGACGCCGCTGTAAAGCAGTCCATCATCAAGGAATACGCAACCTCTGAAGGCGACACCGGTTCGCCCGAGGTCCAGGTTGCAGTCCTGACCCAGCGGATCAAGGATCTGACTGAGCACATGAAGGCGCACAAGCACGACTTCCACACCCAGCGCGGTCTGCTCGCACTGGTTGGTCGTCGCAAGCGCATGCTTTCCTACCTGAAGGACACCGACATCGCCCGCTACCGTTCGCTCATCGAGCGTCTCGGCCTGCGCCGCTAGTCTGTCTTTGGCGGCCCGGTCCTTTGCGGAACGGGCCGCCTTCTTCACCAACAACTAAACACAGGAATCAACCGCATCGCGCATTCGCGGTCCTCGGTAGTGATTCCCGGGATGTGTACCGCAGGAGGTGCAGCCCGTGGATCTCGATCGATGACCGGGTGTAGTACAGGCCAGTAAAAAAGAAGGGGCCTGGGTTGATGCGGTGGACTTCCGCTAACAGAAACGGAGGTGACTCTCCATGGAGGGTCCCGAAATCCAGTTCTCCGAAGCCATCATCGACAACGGCCGGTTCGGCAAGCGCGTCATTCGCTTCGAAACCGGTCGCCTTGCCAAGCAGGCAGCCGGCGCTTCGATGGTTTACATCGACGACGACACTGCGCTTCTTTCCGCAACCACCGCCGGCAAGCAGCCGCGCGAAGGGTTCGACTTCTTCCCCCTGACGGTCGACGTCGAGGAGCGCATGTACGCTGCCGGCCGCATCCCGGGTTCGTTCTTCCGCCGCGAAGGCCGCCCGTCCACCGAAGCCATCCTGGCGTGCCGCCTCATGGACCGTCCGCTGCGCCCCGCTTTCGTCAAGGGCCTGCGCAACGAAGTCCAGATCGTCGTCACAGTTCTGGCGATCAACCCGGACGAGCTCTACGACGTCGTCGCCATCAACGCGTCCTCGATGTCCACGCAGCTTTCCGGTCTCCCCTTCTCAGGCCCGATCGGTGGCGTCCGCGTTGCACTCATCGCCGATGAGCAGGGTTCGCAGTGGGTTGCTTTCCCCAAGCACTCCCAGCTTGAGAACGCCGTGTTCAACATGGTTGTCGCCGGCCGCGTTGCCGGTGACGACGTCGCCATCATGATGGTTGAAGCCGAAGCCACGGACAACTCCTGGAGCCTCATCAAGGAACAGGGCGCCACGGCACCCACCGAAGAGGTTGTTTCCGAGGGTCTTGAGGCTGCCAAGCCGTTCATCAAGGCACTGTGCGAAGCCCAGGCAGACCTGGCAGCCCGCGCTGCCAAGCCCACTGTCGAGTTCCCGGTCTTCCTGGACTACCAGGACGACGTCTACGCTGCAGTTGAAGCCGCTGCGGCCGACAAGCTCGCCGCTGTCTTCCAGATCGCCGACAAGCAGGAACGCGACAACGCCTCCGATGAGCTCAAGGACGAAGTCCTTGGCGCACTCGCCGGCGAGTTCGAAGGCCGCGAGAAGGAACTGTCCGCAGCGTTCCGCTCGGTGACCAAGCACGTCGTGCGCCAGCGCATCCTCAAGGACCAGATCCGCATCGATGGTCGTGGGCTGACGGACATCCGCCAGCTGACCGCCGAGGTCGAGGTTCTTCCCCGCGTTCACGGCTCGGCCATCTTCGAACGCGGCGAGACCCAGATCATGGGTGTCACCACGCTGAACATGCTCAAGATGGAGCAGCAGATCGACTCGTTGTCGCCGGTAACGCGCAAGCGCTACATGCACAACTACAACTTCCCGCCGTACTCCACCGGCGAGACAGGCCGCGTCGGTTCCCCGAAGCGCCGCGAAATCGGTCACGGTGCCCTCGCAGAGCGTGCACTGGTTCCGGTCCTGCCCACGCGTGAAGAGTTCCCGTACGCCATCCGCCAGGTATCCGAGGCCCTCGGTTCCAACGGTTCGACGTCCATGGGCTCCGTCTGCGCCTCCACGCTCTCCATGCTCAACGCAGGTGTGCCGCTGAAGGCTCCCGTCGCCGGTATCGCCATGGGCCTGGTTTCCGACCAGGTTGACGGCCAGACCCGTTACGCAGCCCTGACCGACATCCTCGGCGCCGAAGACGCTTTCGGTGACATGGACTTCAAGGTCGCCGGTACGTCAGAGTTCGTCACGGCCATCCAGCTGGACACCAAGCTGGACGGCATCCCCGCATCCGTGCTGGCAGCAGCACTGAAGCAGGCCCGCGAAGCCCGCCTCCACATCCTCGAGGTCATCAACGCAGCGATCGACACCCCGGACGAGCTCTCCGAGTTCGCACCGCGCGTCATCGCCGTCAAGATCCCCGTGGACAAGATCGGCGAGGTCATCGGCCCCAAGGGCAAGATGATCAACCAGATCCAGGAAGACACCGGCGCGGACATCTCCATCGAAGATGACGGCACCGTCTACATCGGCGCAACCAACGGCCCGTCCGCAGACGCTGCACGTTCGGCCATCAACGCCATCGCCAACCCGCAGGTACCGGAAATCGGTGAGCGCTACCTGGGTACGGTCGTCAAGACCACCACCTTCGGCGCCTTCGTTTCCCTCACCCCGGGCAAGGACGGCCTGCTGCACATCTCCGAGCTCCGCAAGCTGGCCAACGGCAAGCGCGTGGACAACGTCGAAGATGTCGTCTCTGTGGGCCAGAAGGTCCAGGTCGAGATCACCAAGATCGATGACCGCGGAAAGCTGTCCCTCTCGCCGGTTGTTGCCGAAGAAGAAGGCGCAACCGCAGAGGAAGCTCCGGCCGAAACCGCTGAAGCTTCAGCAGAGTAGTCTGTAAGCAGTACACCCGGCGGGGCCGGTGGACTTGAAAAGGTCCACTGGCCCTTCCGGCCTTAACCCGCAAACCTGAAAGGCTTTGATGACTGTCGTACCCTTGCCGCTGGAGCAGACCCTTCCCGGCGGCGAATTGATCCATGGTGCCGAGGGCGGTTCCGTCGTGCGGCGTTCGGTTCTTCCCGGCGGCGTGCGGGTCCTGACCGAGGCGATGCCGGGTCAGCGTTCGGCCACCATCGGGTTCTGGGTGGCAGTAGGTTCCCGCGACGAGGCAGAGGGCCAGCACGGGTCAACACACTTCCTTGAACACCTTTTGTTCAAGGGCACCAAGCGCCGCACGGCACTGGAAATAGCGTCCGCTTTCGATGAGGTGGGCGGCGAGTCCAATGCGGCGACGGCGAAGGAAAGCACCTGCTACTTCGCCCGGGTACTGGACACCGATCTTCCCATGGCCATCGACGTCATTGCGGATATGGTCACAGGCGCGGTACTGGACCCCGCAGAGCTTGAGCAGGAACGCGATGTCATCCTCGAGGAAATCGCCATGGACAGCGATGACCCCACGGACGTAGCCCATGAGAAGTTCGTGGCCGCCGTGCTGGGCGACCATCCGCTGGCCCGCCCCATCGGGGGAACGCCGGACGCCATCAAGGCCGTCGCACGCGATTCCGTCTGGGAGCACTACCAGCGGTACTACCGTCCGGAGGAGCTGGTCATCACAGCTGCCGGTGGATTGGATCACGACGTCGTCTGCGGGCTGGTCCTCGACGCCCTGACCGCTGCAGGCTGGAAGCTTGACCCCCATGCCGCTCCGGTGAACCGGCGCGGTACCGACAGGGCCGTGATCACCGGTACCTCGGGGCTTCACGTGGTCAAGCGTCCTGTGGAGCAGGCCAACATCATCATGGGTTGCCCGACGATGGTTGCCACGGATGACCGCCGCTTTGTCATGAGTGTCCTCAACGCCGTGCTGGGCGGCGGGATGTCCTCGCGGCTGTTCCAGGAGATCCGCGAAAAGCGCGGACTGGTGTATTCGACATACTCTTTCACTGCCGCCTATGCCGACGCCGGTTACTTTGGCATGTATGCCGGGTGCACGCCCTCCAAGGTCCGCCAAGTGCTCGAGCTGCTGGGCGTGGAGCTGGACAAGCTCGCCAAGGACGGCATTACGGAAGAAGAACTCAGGAAAGCCGTAGGGCAGCTCAGTGGCGGGATTGTCCTTGCCCTGGAGGACACGGGTTCCAGGATGTCGCGGCTTGGCCGGGCAGAGTTGGTGTCCGGGGAGTTCCAGGACATCGACGAAACCTTGGCTCGTATCCAAGCGGTCACCGTGGAGGAGGTCCAGGAACTCGCACGCGAACTGGCCGGGGCTCCCCGGACCATCACGGTGGTTGGACCGTTCGAAGAATCGGAGACTTTCGGGCTCTGAGGCCTGTCCGGTTTCTTCCGGCTATGGACGCGCCCGGCCTCAAAGAGGCAGCATGATGGTGATGCTGCCCCGTTGGCTTTGGAGACGTGATGGACCTGCCCGCAACCGGTCGTGCCGTCGATATTCTGCGGGAGTTCCTCGGCCACTGGACGGGCATTACGGAAATCGCGTCCTCGCCGTGGGGGACCGCTCGGACAGCCGATGCCGACGTGGTTTTCACCGGGACCGCCGGTGGCCACGCGGTGGTCCAGAGCTACAAGCACCGGGAGCCCGACGGAAGCCACTTCGAGGGACATGGCATGTTCACGGTTGACCGGGATCACGGTGGCACCCTGTGGTACTACGTCGACAGCATGGGAAAGCCGCCGGCCGCCCCGGTCAGGGGGACGTGGAGTGCCGGCATGCTGACGCTGGAACGGCGCACGGCCGACGGCGTGGCACGACACACTTTCCGTGTTGAGGACGGTGTGCTGGTGCACACCGCCGATCTACGGTTGGAGGGTCACGCAGCCTTCAGCCCCCTGTTGAAAAGCGTCTTCAGGAAAACGGCTGTGCCTGCGGTCCGCTAGCCTCCGGCGAACGGCGGAAGAACGTCAATGACGTCGTCGGCACCGAGCGGCGCAGAGTGGTCCCGCACCGCAACTTCGTTGCGGAGGAAGCTGCTGCGCGCCACGATCCTGGCCAACGTCGGTGTGCCTTCCGGAGGCACAGGACGTTCGACGGCGAGGGCGGCTTCCAGGAGCGCTTCCAGACTGGTGCCTTCCGGAAGTGCATGGAGTTCTTCTTCGACTCCCGCTGCCGCGCGCGCGGCAGCGAAGTAACGGACCAACAAGTTTTTCAGCCTCCGATTGCGCTCATGCTGCGGTCCGGCTGGACGAAGTCCGCTGCGCCGAGACCGGTGTGGTCCATGCCATGGGCCTTGGGCTTGATCCACATGGCGTCCTGCCAACGTTCGGCGAGTTCGGAATCTGTTGCCCCACTGCGGAGGAGCCCCAGGAGGTCGAACTCCTCCCGCGAGAACAGACAGCTCATGATCTTGCCTTCGGCGGTAATGCGTGTACGCCGGCAGTCGGAGCAGAAAGGCTCGGTGACCGAGGCGATGATGCCCACCGTTCCCAGGACGGGACCCGACGCTTCAGCCGAACCGGTGTCCCGGCGTCGTACTTCAAACCTCTCGGCAGGGGCGCCGTCGCGTTCGCGCGGGTCGGGGGAGAGGACGAAGTCGCGGGAGAGGAGCTCCCGGATCTCCGAGGCGGTGATCATGTTGCGGCGGGTCCAGCCGTGGTCGGCGTCCAGCGGCATCTGCTCGATGAAACGCAGTTCGTAACCGCGGTCCAAAGCCCACGCCAGGAGATCCGGGGACTCGGTGTCGTTGATGCCGCGCATGAGGACGGCGTTGAGCTTCACCGGGCCGAGGCCCGCAGCCCAGGCGGCATCGACGCCGGCCAATACACGGTCCAGGAACGGACGCCGGGTGAGCTTGGCAAAGGTTTCCTCGTGGAGGGAGTCAAGCGAGACGTTGATGCGGGTCAGCCCGGCCGCTTTCAGAGCTGCTGCCTTCTTGTCCAAGCCCACACCGTTGGTGGTCATGGAGATGGGAAGGTCCGGATGTTCGCTTCGGATGCCGGAGATAATGTCGGCCAGATCGGCACGCACCAGCGGTTCGCCGCCAGTGAGCCGCAGTTCCCGGACACCGAGCGAATCGACGCCGATCCGGACGATCCTGACGATTTCGTCCCGGGTCATCACTGCCTGCTTGGAGAGCCATTCCAGGCCCTCTGCAGGCATGCAGTAGGTGCACCGGAGATTGCATTTGTCCGTCAGGGATAGCCGCATGTCAGTGGCGCGACGACCATGGCGGTCCCACAAACCTGCCGGTGTGCCGGCAGGGCGGGGCGGCGGCGTTGCCGCACCGCTTTCCGTGCCGCCCACGGCTCCACTGGAAGGCGGCATTGGCATGCCCAACTGAACACTCATGAATTCAGGCTACGCCACCCGGGCGGGATCAGTGACACCGGTTACAGTCATCGAGTTCTTACGGAATTCCTACGGTTGGGCCGATGCTGCTGGAATCGCGTGCCGCGCACCGTTGGCAAATCTATGCTGAAAGCGTGACCACGAATACGGCATCATCAACGGAAACCGGAAACCGGCGTATCCTCCTGGTCGAGGACGAACAGACGATCGCCGATGTCGTCCGCGATTACCTGGTGATGGCGGGGTTCCAGGTGGACACGGCAGGCGATGGCTTCAAAGCCCTGACCCTCGCGGCACAGCGCAGGCCGGACCTCGTCATCCTGGACCGCATGCTGCCGGGACTGGACGGGGTCGAAGTGTGCCGAAGGCTGCGCCAAACCATGACCGTGCCGGTCATCATGGTCACAGCGCTGGGAACCGAAGATGACCGGATCCTCGGGCTGGAGATGGGGGCAGACGACTACGTGACCAAGCCCTTCTCTCCCCGGGAGCTGGTCCTGCGCGTCAAATCGGTGCTGCGGCGAAGCATCAAGGAATACGCCCCGGAACCATCGGTCGAAGCAGCCGGTCTTGAACTTGATCCAGCGTCGCGGACCGTCACACTGGACGGGCAATTGCTCTCGCTGACGGCCCGTGAATTCGACCTCCTTGCCTTTCTGATGCGCAGGCCAAACCAGGTGTTCAGCCGGGAGGAACTCATCAAGGCCGTGTGGGGATGGGACTTCGGGGATCTCTCGACCGTTACCGTCCATGTCCGCCGGCTGCGCGAGAAAATCGATATCAATCCCACCAAGCCGGAACTCATCAAGACGGTGTGGGGTGTCGGCTACCGCTTCGACGTGTCCCCGGAAGGTAGGCGGGAGGCCGGGCATGGAGGGTAGTGAACTCTGGACCATCCTGGCCTGGGTCCTGTTCTGGGCCGTTCTCATCGGCGCCGCGACCCTCGCCCTGCTGCGGATGCTTCGCCGGGCCTCAGTTTTGGCTCAGATCTGCCTGGTCGTGGTCGCCACGGTGGCCGTGTTGGTGGCAGGTATGGTCAGCGCCTTCAACGCGATGTTCATCTCTGCCAGGGACCTCGAAGTCATGTGGTACATCCTCGCGACCGCGTCGGCGGTCGCTGTCGCACTTTCCCTCGTGCTCGGGGCTGGCGTGTCCAGGAACGCGGCACGGTTGGTGGATGCGGCCCGAAGGATCGGTCGTGGCGAAACGCTGGAGCACTCCCGTGCTGAGGGCCGGAGGGCCGCTCCGGCCATGACATCGGAGCTGGCTGAACTGGCGCAGGAACTTGAGGCAAGCAGCCGGAGCCTCGCCGAATCCCGCGAACGCGAAGCCGCCATCGAGAAGGCCAGGCGTGAGCTGGTGTCCTGGATTTCGCATGACCTAAGGACACCGCTGGCCAGCATGCGCGCCATGACCGAGGCCCTCGAAGACGGCATGGCCCCGGACGTCCAGGGCTACTACCGGAAAATCATCGGGCAGACCGAGCAGATGACCGCGATGGTCAACGACCTCCTGGAACTGTCGAAGATCCAGGCAGGAAGCCTTCGGCTGCGGGCTGAAGCGCTTGATCTTTACGACCTCGTCAGCGACGCCCTGTCCGATCTGGCACCTTTGGCAGCGAAGCGGGGCATCAAGCTCGACGGCGGTGGCGCCCGTGAGTGCATGGCGGTGGCCGACGGACCCAGCCTGGCGCGGGCAGTCCGGAACATCCTCCTCAACGCCATTATCTACAGCCGGCCGGACACCGATGTCCATGTCAGCGTCGGCCGGGATAACGGCAATGCCGTTATCGCGGTCCAGGACCAATGTGGGGGTATCCCTGAAGAGGACCTCCCGCACCTTTTCGAAACAGGGTGGCAGAAAGACCCGTCCAGGGGCTCGGCGGCGGCCCTGCAGGGAAGCTACAGCGGCGCCGGCATAGGACTGAGCATGGTGGCGGGCATCGTCACCGCGCACGGCGGCGAGGTGACTGTGGGCAATGTCAACGGCGGTTGCCGCTTCGCGCTCACGCTTCCGGCCGGATCCCTTCCGACGGGATCACTTCCGGCGGATTCAGTTCCGAATGCTGCCGTGACGAGTCAAACCGTGGGCACGACCGAACCGAACATTGTCCGTGGAGGCACATCATGAGTACGCCGGTACGCAACACGATGAAAACCGGGCGCCCTAAGGGCGTCCCACGGCTGTGGGCGCCTCTGGCAGGGCTGGTTGCAGGCGCGGCAGGGATTGCGGCAGGGGAGCTCACTGCCGGGCTTCTCAGCCCCTTGGTTTCCCCGGTGACGGCCCTCGGCGGGGCTGTAATCGACGCCGTGCCCCCGGGGGTGAAGGATCTTGCTGTTCAGCTCTTCGGTACGGCCGACAAAGTTGTCCTGGTAGCCTCCATCGTGCTGGTCGCCGGGTTCCTGGCCGCGCTCGCGGGCATCCTTGAACGACGACGCCCCGGACTTGGCCTGGCACTGGCGGGACTTGCGGGCGCCGCGGGACTGACCGCCGTCGTGACCCGTGCCCAAACCAGCCCGCAGGCGGCACTGGCGCCGATCGTCGCCGCCGCCATCACCATGCTGCTGTTGAGGATGCTCAACCGGCGGCTCAACACTTGGTTTCCCCGGGGAGCGAGCAACACGGCTCCAGAGAGCGAGGGCGGGCAGGCGCCCCTGGCCAGAAGGAGTTTCCTCAATGCCATGACCGGAACGGCACTTGCCGCTGTGGTGGGAGGAACGGTGACGGCGATATTCACCCGGGCCACCGCTGTGGCCGCGGGGTTTCGTAGCTCACTGAAGCTGCCGGCACCGGCAACACCGCCACAAACCGTTCCGGCGGGGGCCTCGCTTTCCGTGCCGGGTATCAGTCCCTTGGTGACCCCGAACGCCGACTTCTACAGGATCGACACCGCCCTGACGGTTCCTGCCATCGATCCGCCGGCGTGGAAGCTGAAAGTCACGGGGATGGTGGAACGGGAAGTCGAACTGGATTTTGCCGGGCTTTTGGCCAAACCCATGACAGAACGCCACATCACCATCGCCTGCGTCTCGAACAACGTGGGTGGGGACCTCATCGGCAACGCCTTGTGGCTGGGGTGGCCAGTGCGTGAGCTGCTCGCCATGGCGGGGCCCAAGGCCGGTGCGGACATGGTGCTGTCCACCAGCAATGACGGCTGGACCGCCAGCACGCCGTTGGAGGCGCTGACCGACGACCGTGACGCGCTGCTGGTAGTCGGCATGAACGGAGAACCGCTGCCCTTGGAGCACGGCTTCCCGGTCCGGATGATCGTGCCCGGACTTTACGGGTTCGTTTCCGCCACGAAGTGGTTGACTGAACTCAAAGTGACCCGCTTTGCCGACGATACCGGGTATTGGACCACGCGGGGGTGGAGCGACCACGGGCCCATCAAGACGCAGTCCCGCATCGACGTGCCACGGAATGGACGGACTGTCCAAGCGGGAAAGGTGCAGTTCGGCGGCGTTGCCTGGGCGCAGCATCGCGGCGTGGAACGGGTTGAAGTGCGCGTCAACCGTGGGCCATGGCAGAAAGCACAGCTGGCAAGCGCCATCTCCGCCGACACGTGGTACCAGTGGCAGATCGGGATCGATCTCACCGCCGGCGATTACGAAGTCCAGGTCCGGGCCACGGACTCGAGCGGCCAGCCCCAAACCGAAGACAAAGCTCCGGTTGCCCCTGACGGCGCCACGGGCTACCACACCATCAACGTCAAAGTGGCCTGAGCATCTACTCTGGGAACGTCCGGATGTTTGCCGGAACCCCACGTGCCCCAGGAGGATTCCCGTGCCCCGATCTGTTGCAGCCCATCGCCAGGCAGTGGTGGAACTGCTGACGGCCGTCACCGCCAGGAAGGGAACACTGCGGCTTCGGCTGGTGGACGCGCTCGGAAAGGCGCTCGCCGTCGACGTCAACGCACCGCTGTCCCTGCCGCCGTTCGACAACTCCCAAATGGATGGCTTTGCCGTCCGTTCCGCGGACATTCCCGACGGCGGCGCGAAGCTCCCGGTGTCAGCGCCCGTTCCGGCAGGTGCCGCCCCTGCGCCCCTGAAGCCGGGCCATGCCGTCCCCATCATGACCGGAGCCATGATGCCTGAGGGCGCTGACGCCGTCGTACCTGTTGAGAAGGCGACGCCGAGTACCTTCCCGGCGCCGACCGTGCAGGACGCGGAAGTCGGGCTGCCGGTGGTCGAACCCGGGACGTACGTCCGCCAACGTGGCAGTGACATCGACAAGGGTGCGCTGGCGCTTGCTGCCGGCACTTTGCTGGGTCCCGGTCAGCTGGGTCTGCTGGCAGCCTTGGGGATGGTGGAGGTGGAGGTCCGCGAGCCCGTACGTGTCCTGCTGCTCACTACCGGGGACGAGGTCGTCGAGCCGGGCGCGGAACTGTCACCGGGCAAGATCTATGACTCCAACGGCACTTTGCTGGAAACCTCGATGCGGCAGGCCGGCCTGGAGGTGGTCCGCACCGGTATCTCGGACGACAAACCGGAGGGTCTGCTGGCGGTCCTGGACCGTCACCTCGCAGGCGGGAACGACGGCGGCACCGCGGTTGACGTCATTGTCACCACCGGGGGAGTCAGCAAAGGAGCCTACGAAGTCGTACGGCTTGCCATGGCAGGGCAACCGGTGGACTTCCTCCATGTCGCCATGCAACCGGGCGGACCCCAGGGACTGGGGACCTGCAACGGGGTACCGTTCATTGGCTTCCCCGGAAATCCCGTTAGCTGCCTGGTCTCCTTTGAGATGTTCCTGCGCCCCGCCCTGTCCCAAGTGACCGGGGCCCCTGCACCCCGGCCAGTGTTGAAGGCGCGCCTCGCTGAGGGCCTCGCATCTCCGCGCGGCAAACATCAGGTGCGCCGGGGGAGCGCCGTGGACGGTGTGGTGCGCATGGAAGGCGGTGCCGGCTCCCACCTGGTCCATGCCCTCGCCCGTGCCAATGCCTTGGTGCAGATCCCGGAAGACGTCACGGAACTCGCCGAAGGTGACGAAGTGGAAGTATGGATGCTGTGAACCACACTCCCGAAAACCCGGCAGGCACCACGGGCCTGACCCATCTCCGGCAGGACGGCACCGCCCAGATGGTGGATGTCTCCGACAAAGCCGTGACCACCCGCGAAGCCACAGCTACGGCCACGGTCCGCTCTACTGCTGAAGTCTTGGCCCTGTTGGGCGCGGGCGAACTGCCCAAGGGCGATGCGCTCGCCGTCGCGCGGGTCGCCGGAATCATGGCGGCAAAGAAGACCCCCGAGTTGATCCCGCTGTGCCATCCTTTGCCCATTTCAAAGGTCACTGTGGACTTCGAACTGTCCACCGACTCGGTAGGAATCCTGGCCACCGTCAAGACCCGGGGTGTGACCGGCGTCGAGATGGAAGCCTTGACGGCGGCCTCCGTGGCTGCATTGAGCGTCTACGACATGATCAAGGCCGTGGATAAACACGCGGTGCTCAGCGACATACGCGTCCTGTCCAAGAGTGGCGGCAAGAGTGGTAGCTGGGATGTTTCCGGGGATTCCCTTAACGGGGAGGCGGGCGCATGAGCGCGTGCGAGCCCCACGCGCACGGTTCCCGGAAGGCCGGCGTCGTGATTGCCTCCACCCGGGCGGCAGCCGGTCTGTACAGCGACGAAACAGGGCCGGTGATTCTCGACTGGCTCAAAGAACACGGTTTCGACACCTTCCCCACCATGGTTGTCCCTGACGGCGAACCTGTGGGTGCCGCGCTCAGGGCACTTCTGACCCAGGAACCGGCGGTTGTCATCACCAGCGGAGGAACGGGCCTCAGTCCGGACGACAAGACACCTGAAATGACGCTGCCACTGCTGGACCGGGAAATCCCGGGAATCATGGAAGGCATCCGACGCGCGGGCGCCGCCAAGACCCCCATGGCTATGCTGAGCCGCGGCCACGCAGGCGCTGCCGGGAAGACATTCATCATCAACCTGCCGGGATCGCCCAAGGGAGTCATGGACGGACTGGCCGTCCTTGACCCCGTCATCGGCCATCTCTGCGAGCAATTGGAAGGAAACCATGGACACTGAAACGGACTTCGAGGTTGTCAGCGCTGTCTTGAGCTCCGAGCCGATCTCGGTGGAACAAGCCATCAGGGCAGTGGAATCGGACACTGCCGGCGCGGTGGTCAGTTTCAGCGGCGTGGTGCGGAACCACGACGGCGGCAAGCCAGTGGACCGGTTGAGCTACAGTGCACACCCCACGGCTCACCAGGCCATGTCCGACGTCGTCGCGCAGCTCGTCGCTGAACACTCGGGCGAAGCAGACCAGCCCGTCCGCATTTGGGCCGCCCACAGGATCGGCATGCTGGAGATCGGTGATCCCGCATTGGTATGCGCTGTGGCAGCTGCCCACCGCGGACAGGCGTTTGCCGTGTGCTCCGAACTTGTGGACCGGGTCAAGCAGCAGGTTCCCATTTGGAAGGAACAGTTCTTCTCCGATGGCACCGTTGAGTGGGTTGGTGCAGGGGAGTAGGCGGGAGTCACGGTTCCTGCCCGGGCCCGGCCCGGCGGTAGGGTTAATGGCATGACCGAACAACTTGCTGTTGCAGTGCTGGGCGCCCATGGGCGCATGGGAATCGAAGCCGTGAAGGCCGTTGAAGCAGCCGGGGACATGACTCTGGTGGCCGCTCTCGGCCGTGGTGATTCCCTGGAGAAACTGCTCGACGCCGGTGCACAGTACGTTGTCGACCTCACCGTTCCGGACATCACCGAAACCAATGTGCGGTTTGCCGTCGAGCATGGGATCCACGCTGTTGTGGGTACCACCGGCTGGGATGCCCAGCGACTGGAATCCTTGCGGACCCTCTTGGAGCAGAAGCCGGACACCGGTGTCCTGATCGCTCCGAACTTCGCCCTTGGATCGGTGCTTGCCAGTGCTTTCGCGGCCAAGGCATCCCAGTACTTCGAATCCGTGGAAATCATCGAGCTGCACCACCCCAACAAGGTGGACGCGCCTTCGGGAACTGCAGTGCGTACAGCTCAGCTGATCGCGGAGGCCCGCCAGGAAGCAGGTGTCCCGGCCAGCCCGGACGCCACCGAGACATCGCTGGACGGCGCGCGGGGTTGCGACGTGGACGGTGTCCGGGTCCACAGCGTCAGGCTCCGCGGGCTGGTGGCCCATCAGGAAGTGCTCTTCGGTGGCCCCGGCGAGCAGCTGACCTTGCGCCACGACTCCTTCGACCGTGCGTCGTTCATGCCAGGTGTCCTGTTGGGGCTGCGCAAGGTCGCAGCAAACCCCGGACTGACGGTCGGCCTGGACGGCTACCTGGACCTGGGGCTCTAGGTCGTGGCGAGTTTCCTGTCAGCCCTGAAGAAAAACCGCACCAAGATCTGGGTAGGAGCCATCACCCTGCTGCTGGTGTTGTACCTGGTGGTCTCAGTGCAGCGCTCTTTCCTGCTGCTCGGTGACCCCAACCTGGTAGCGAAGGGGATCGGAGCGGCCTATCTGGTGCTTCCGATCATTGGTGCGTGGGCATTGATCCGCGAACTTCTCTTCGGCGCCCGCACGGAGCAGATGGCCAAGGTCCTGGAGGCCGAAGGCGGACTGCCCGAAGACAACCTGCCCCGGACACCAGGTGGCCGGATTGTGCGAGCAGCAGCCGATGCCGAGTTTGAGAAGTACCGCGCCGAAGCTGAGGCGGCGCCCAATGATTGGCGTTCCTGGTTCCGTCTGAGCTGCGCCTACGACGCCTCGGGTGACCGCAAACGTGCGCGGGCATCCATGCGGGACGCCGTGAAGCTCTTCCGCTCTCAGCCCACGGCAGCGGGGCGGTAACTGCCCAGCCTTGAGGCCAGGTGGGCCACCCATTCCAGTGGCCCGCGCCGCCCGAGAACGGCAAAACAAACCCCGATGCTGATGGCGCACAGCGCTTGCGCCCAGTACATTCCCTCGGCGGTCCACCCGGCCGGCAGGGGTTGGTTGGTAAAGCTGGAAACCACCCATACATGTGCCGAATACAGGCTCAGGGTCATGGCGCCCGGACCGCTGAGCAGTATCAGGACATTGACTCCGACGCGTTCGGACACCCCGCCCAGGAGCAGGAAGAAGCCCACAACAGCGGCAGCAACACCGCTGGTGTGCACCAGGTCCAGGGTGGTGCCCGCGTGGGGTGACGCCGTGGCCAGCCACCACCACGAATCCACTTGCTGCAGCCCTGTGAGATTGACCTGGAGCATGCTTTCCAGCGGGTAACCCCTGGTTCCGGGCAACACGGACAGGGCAGCGCGGCCGCCCCACGCTTCCATGGCCAGGGTCCCCAGCACTTTTGCGACACTCGCTGCGACAATTCCGCACGTCAGCAGCATCAGCTGCACCTTCGCCGTCGTCAGGGCCAGCCGCCCGATCACCAGGCCGACCAGAAGGTAGGAGATCCACTGGCAAACGGGGTAATAGCCAGTGAAGAACAGGTCTGCGAGGATGCGACCGGGCGATTCCAGGTCCTCCCAGCCAGGATTGTGCCCCAACTGCAGTGGCGGCTCCGCGTCCAACAGCATGGGGCGGATCAGGTACGCAAGGACCGGTGAGCCGACGATCCATCCCGCGGCCCAGAAGCACAAGGCCCTCAGCTGCAAGCCGAGGAACGGCAGGATGCACAGGAACAACACCGCGTAGTGCACAAGGATCACCGCGACGTTGACGTCCAGGCCGCCGAGCGTCAGCCCGACGACGGCGATCACCAGGGCGCGCATGGCCACGCCGCCCCGGGCGGACCACAGCTCCGCTCCGCTGCGTGGCTGCTGCTTGCCGGTGGTCAGGGCCAAGCCGATTCCGGCCAGTACAGCAAACAGGGCAGCGGAACGGCCTGAGAACACCAGGCCAACCATCGTTGGCTCCCACTGGGGCGCGGGGCCGAACGTCGGCATCAAGTGGGTGGCCATCATGCCAAGCAGAGCCGCTCCGCGGGCAGCGTCAACGCCGATGAGCCGGGGAGTTGCCGTACCCTGACCTGGTGCTTTCCGCGGAGGCGCCGTCTCTTGCGAAGTCATGCAGCGATCGTCTCACAGCCGGCCTCCCAGCCTGGCGCGTGGGACTGGATCAGCGCAATGCCACCTGCCCTTGTGTTCGAATATATGTTCGAATACCATGGCGGCATGAACGAAGTTCCACTGCAGCCGGGCGGTCCGGGCGGTCCCATGAAAGCGATGAGCCCGGGAGTTGTCGACTTCCTTTTCAGGCAACTTGTGACCGGTGAACCTCCCGAAGACACGCAATGGCGCAGGGAGGGCACGGTGCTGGCTGAGCAGGCTCCCGGCGCAGAGTTGGCCCGTCGGTTGTCGGAAACGGATGTGGAGTCGCTGACGCCGCTGGAGCTATTCGAATATGTTCGGGCCTCCCAGCGGTTGGTCGCCTGGGCGGAGCAGCTCAAAGAGCGTGCCGTGGGGCGGTACTGCACTGGCCAACCGGCCAAGTCGCCGGGGGGCGCGTAGCCCTACGGCCTGGAGTCTCAACCGTCCGGGCTGCGCGTGCCCTTTGCCCGGGATTGGGGGCGGGAATGAGGACCGTCACGCGGGCTTCATTCTTGTAACAAGGCCGTGACAGGGTAACGTTTTTCCTATGTCTGACGTTCGCACGCCCATTCCCGCCCTTGGTACCCTGCTGACCGCCATGGTCACCCCGTTCACCGAGGACGGCAAGGTGGACTACGACCAAGCCGCAGCACTGGCGGAAAAGCTTGTCCAGGACGGCTGTGACGGCCTGGTCGTCACCGGCACCACCGGCGAGACATCCACGCTGACGGACGATGAAAACCTGGGCATGTTCCGTGCGGTCAAAGAAGCCGTGGGTGGCAAGGCTGCCATCATCGCCGGTACGGGCACCAACGACACTGCCCACTCGGTCCACCTTTCGCAGCGCGCCGCGGAGCTGGGCGTCGATGGTCTGCTGATCGTCACCCCTTACTACAACAAGCCCAGCCAGGCCGGCGTTCGCGCGCACTTCGAAACCATTGCCTCGTCCACCGATTTGCCCGTCATGCTCTATGACATCCCGGGGCGTTCCTCCATTGCCATTGCCCCGGAGACCATGATCGAACTGGCCAAGCACCAGAACATCGTGGCAGTCAAGGATGCGAAGGCTGATTTCGCCGCCGCCACGCGCGTCATGGCCGAGACCGACCTCCTCTTCTACTCCGGTGATGACGGCCTTACCCTGCAGTGGATGGCCCTCGGCGCCGTCGGCCTTGTGGGCGTCACCACCCACGTGGCCACGCGTCGCTTCCGCGAGCTGATCGACGCCGTCAACAACAACGACCTCGCCACGGCGCGGTCCATCAACTTTGAATTGGAACCCGTGGTGCGTGGAACCATGACCCGGGTCCAGGGCGCAGTAGCCGCCAAGCAGATTCTCAAGTGGCAGGGAGTCCTGCCCAACTCGGTTGTCCGTTTGCCCCTCGTGGAGCCGGACGCGGCCGAGATCGAAATCATCCGCGGGGATTTGGCGGAAGCCGGAATGGACTTCAGTGTCCAGGATGGTTCCGCCGGAAAGTAGCACAATATGACCCAAACCGCCCTTCCCGGACTGGTTACGCCGCCGAAACTGCCCAAAGGCACGCTGCGGATCGTTCCGCTCGGTGGACTGGGAGAGATCGGCCGCAACATGGCGGTCTTCGAAATCAACGGCAAGTTGCTCATTGTGGACTGCGGGGTGCTGTTCCCCGAGGAAACACAACCTGGCGTCGACTTGATCCTGCCCGATTTCTCATACATCGAGAACCGGCTGGACGACGTCGTGGGCGTGGTCCTCACCCACGGCCATGAGGATCACATCGGCGCAGTTCCTTACCTGCTGCGCCTCAAGGCTGACATTCCGCTGATCGGTTCGCAGCTCACCCTTGCCCTGGTGGAAGCGAAGCTGCAGGAACACAGGATCAAGCCGTACACGCTCACCGTCACTGAGGGGCAGGTGGAGCAGTTCGGTCCTTTCGAGTGCGAATTTGTTGCCGTCAACCACTCCATCCCGGATGCCTTGGCAGTGTTCATACGCACTGAGGGCGGCACTGTCCTGCACACCGGCGACTTCAAGATGGACCAGCTGCCGTTGGACGGCCGCATTACGGACCTCCGACACTTCGCCCGCCTGGGTGAAGAAGGCGTGGACCTCTTCATGGCGGACTCCACCAACGCCGATGTCCCCGGGTTCACCACAGCCGAAAAGGAAATCGGGCCCACCCTGGACCGGTTGTTCGGACAGGCGAAGAAACGCATCATCGTTGCTTCGTTCTCTTCCCATGTGCACCGTGTCCAGCAGGTTCTCGACGCTGCGGCCAAGCACGGCCGCCAGGTGGCCTTCGTCGGCCGCTCCATGGTCCGTAACATGGCCATAGCGGCCAAGCTGGGATACCTGGAGGTGCCGGCCAACATCCTGGTGGACATCAAGAACATCGACAACCTGCCGGATGACCGCGTGGTCCTCATGTCCACCGGGTCCCAGGGTGAACCGATGGCGGCCCTGTCGCGGATGGCCAACGGCGACCACCGGGTCATTGTTGGCAAGGGCGACACCGTCATCCTGGCCTCCAGCCTGATCCCGGGCAACGAGAATGCCGTGTTCCGCATCATCAACGGCCTGCTCAAACTCGGCGCCGATGTCATACATAAGGGCACCGCAAAAGTGCATGTATCCGGACACGCTGCGGCCGGGGAATTGCTTTACTGCTACAACATCCTTGAGCCGCTTAACGCCATGCCTGTGCACGGTGAAACACGGCACCTGATCGCCAACGGCAACATCGCTCTGGAATCAGGTGTGCCCTCCGATGGCATCATCCTCAGCGACAACGGCACGGTGATCGACCTCAAGGACCACGTGGCCAACATCGTGGGTCAGGTGGAAGTCGGTTTCGTTTACGTGGATGGTTCCAGCGTTGGCGAAATTACCGACGCCGACCTGAAGGACCGCCGCGTCCTGGGAGACGAAGGCTTCATCTCCGTCATCACAGTCATCAACCGGGCCACGGGAAAAATCGTGTCCGGCCCTGAGATCCATGCCCGTGGCGTGGCTGAAGATGACTCCGTTTTCGACGAGATCATCCCTAAGATCAATGCCGCTCTCGAAGAGGCTGTGCTCAATCACGCAGACCACACCAACCATCAGCTTCAGCAAGTGGTGCGCAGGGTCATTGGCACCTGGGTGAACCGTAAGCTCCGCCGCCGTCCGATGATCATTCCAGTGGTCCTCGAGGCGTAGCCCGCCGGCAACATGAATACCCAAGGGGGTCTGAAATCCGCGGATTTCAGACCCCCTTGGGGTAGCGTGGCACGTATGGCGACCCGTACTACCTCCACGCCACGAGGCAGCTCAAGCAGTAAATCCGGCGGCAACGGCCGGGGCGGAGCCGCATCCAAATCCAGCGCCGCGGCCAGCAAAACCGGTAGGGGCAGCACTGCCCGCACCAAGCAAGCGGCCGCCGTCGAGCCCCACGCTCCGCTGCCGCTTCGCGTGCTGTCCGGTGCCTGGCAGGGGATAGGGCATGTAGTGGGTGCCGGTGTCCGGCGCATCGGCTACGACGTCAGCGATCTCGACCCCGCGGACCGCCGGGACGGCGCTGCCCTGTTCAATCTCGTGCTGGGCGTCGCCATCGCCACGTTCGCCTGGTGGGGCCTCACAGGCTGGCTCCCAGACATCGTCTACAGCGTGGTCAACGGGACCTTTGGCTGGATGTCCCTGATCCTTCCCTTCATGCTTTTTGTCTGCGCGTTCCGCTTGTTCCGGAAGCCGCAGGACGGCCGCGGGAACAACCGCGTCGGCATCGGCTTCATGATCATGACCCTGGCCGGTTCCGGACTGGCCCAAGTCATCGGCGGGCAACCCACCGTTGCCGACGGTTTTGACGGATTGCGCCGGGCGGGCGGGATGCTGGGCTTCCTCGCGGCGGCCCCGCTTGCCGCCATCCACGTTGCCGTTCCGGTCATCATCTACAGCCTGCTGGGCTTTGTTTCCCTGCTCATCGTCACAGCCACTCCTTTCGGTGCGATTCCGGCCCGGATCCGGGGCGCCTACGAACACCTCATGGGCGTGGACCTCATGGAGGAGACCGGCAAAGACCAGCACGACCGCAGCTACCTTTACGGCAACGAATCCGCCTCCGCACCAAAAAAGAAGAAGCGCATGCGCCTCTTCGGCAAGGACGAAGAACCCGACGCCGGTTTGGAAGGTTACGTCGGTGACGAGGCGTTCGAGCACGCCATTGTTGACGACGACGAACCTCCGGCCGCGTCCGCGCCCCGCGTCCCGCCCGGCGTGCGACGCCCGACGCAGGCTGAAATCGCGGTGGAGAAGATCAAGGCTGCCCAAGGCCTTGCTGGAGCAAACCCCGGCATCGACAACCCCACCGAAGCCATCCCCGTCCTGACGCCGGAAATGACCGCGCCCGTGGCGGCCCAGGTCCCGGCGCGCCCTGCGACCCCGCCGCCGCCCCCCACGCCGATTCCGCAGCGTACGGAGCAGTTGTCACTCGCCGGCGACGTCACGTACACCCTGCCGGCCTCGGACTACCTGACGCCGGGCTCCATTCCGAAGGAACGCACGGAAGCCAATGACGCCGTCGTTGCCGCCCTGACGGACACCCTCACGCAGTTCAACGTCGACGCGCAAGTGACCGGCTTCAGCCGTGGTCCCACCGTGACCCGGTACGAGATCGAGCTTTCCCCTGGCACCAAGGTCGAACGCGTCACGGCGTTGTCGAAGAACATTTCCTATGCAGTGGCTTCCAGCGATGTCCGCATCCTTAGTCCCATCCCGGGCAAGTCCGCCATCGGTATCGAGATCCCCAACACCGACCGTGAAACCGTGTCCCTCGGCGACGTCCTCCGGAGCCAGAACGCACGGCGCACGGACCACCCCATGGTCATGGGCGTGGGCAAGGACGTCGAGGGTGGCTACGTCGTAGCCAACCTTGCCAAGATGCCCCACCTCCTGGTTGCCGGTGCTACCGGTGCAGGTAAGTCGAGCTTTGTGAACTCCATGATCACCTCCATCCTCATGCGGTCCACGCCGGATGAAGTGCGGATGGTCATGGTGGACCCCAAACGTGTGGAACTGACGGCCTACGAGGGTGTTCCGCACCTCATCACGCCCATCATCACCAACCCGAAGAAGGCCGCCGAAGCACTGCAGTGGGTTGTCCGGGAGATGGATGCCCGCTACGACGACCTCGCCAACTACGGCTACAAACACATCGATGACTTCAACAAGGCCGTCCGCGCGGGCAAAGTAACGCCTCCGGTGGATTCGAAGAGGGTCATCAAGCCTTACCCGTACTTGCTGGTGATCGTGGACGAACTTGCCGACCTCATGATGGTGGCACCGCGCGATGTCGAAGATTCGATTGTCCGCATTACCCAGTTGGCCCGTGCCGCTGGTATCCACCTGGTGCTGGCCACCCAGCGACCATCCGTGGACGTCGTCACCGGTCTCATCAAGGCGAACGTGCCCTCCCGCATGGCTTTCGCCACCTCATCGGTCACGGACTCGCGAGTTGTGTTGGACCAGCCGGGCGCTGAGAAGCTCATTGGCCAAGGTGACGCATTGTTCCTGCCAATGGGTGCCTCCAAGGCCATGCGTGTCCAGGGCGCGTGGGTTTCGGAATCGGAAATTCACAAGGTCGTGGAGCACGTCAAGGGCCAGCTGCAGGCTGTCTACCGTGACGATGTCGCGGCCGAAGCCCCCAAGAAACAGATCGACGACGACATTGGAGACGATCTCGAAGTCCTCCTGCAGGCCACCGAGCTTGTGGTGACCACGCAGTTCGGCTCGACCTCCATGCTGCAACGCAAGCTGCGCGTTGGCTTCGCCAAGGCCGGCCGCCTCATGGACTTGTTGGAGTCCCGCGGCGTGGTGGGTCCGTCCGAAGGGTCCAAAGCCCGCGACGTCCTGGTGAAACCGGATGATCTGGCCGCAGTTCTCGCTGCGATGAAGGGCCAAGAGTCACCGGCTGCTCCTGACGCCCACACCGCGGCCCTGAGCGACAACGCGAACTCCAACATCGCCGTCGGCGGTTATGCGGAGGACCTGGTGCAGGCGGACCTGGACAACCGGACGCAGGCCATTGACTACTACGACGGTGCAGATGCCTCGGATGATGATGACGAGGGCGGCGAGGACGCGTGGTCGCTCACCGGGCGGTAGCCCCAAGAGCTTCACGCCGAGACGGTAGCCTAGAGGGGTGACTACAGCCGAGGGCGACAACGCTACTTCCAGCAGTTCCGATGTCTGGAACCTGCCGAACATCCTGACGATGCTGCGCATCGTCCTGGTGCCCTTCTTCGTATGGTTCCTGGTGGCCGATAACGGCCAATATGGGATCTGGCGCTGGGCTGCGGTGCTGGCCTTCGCGGTGGCGATCTACACCGACAAGCTCGACGGCGACATCGCCCGGGCGCGCGGCCTCATTACAAACTTCGGCAAGATCGCCGATCCGATAGCCGACAAGCTGCTCATCGGTTCAGCCCTGGTGCTGCTGTCCATCCTGGGGGAGCTGCCATGGTGGGTCACCGTTCTCATCCTGGTTCGCGAATGGGGTATCACGGCGCTGCGTTTCGTCGTGATCCGTTACGGTGTCATGCCCGCCTCCCGCGGCGGAAAACTCAAAACCGTGGTTCAAACCGTGGCAATCTTCCTCTACGTGCTGCCACTCAAAGCCATTGCGCCCTGGCTGGGTGACATTGCGTTTTGGGTCATGATGGTGGCCCTGGCCATCACGCTGTGGACCGGCGTCGAATATGTCATACAGGCCATGAGGCTGCGTGCGGCGGGACGTCGCCCGTGACGTCCCGGGACGCCGCGGCCGGGATTGCGACGACGGCGGTAGGGATCGCTGTCCGCAACCGTTTGACGGTTGCCACGGCGGAGTCGTTGACGGCCGGGCTTGTGGCGGCAACGCTCGCCAACACTCCGGGTGCGTCAGCCATGTTGCAGGGCGGCGTCATCGCTTACCAGAACTCCGTCAAGGCCGCGGTTCTGGGGGTTCCGGAAACTCTTCTCGCGGAGGTTGGTTCCGTTGACGGCGGCGTCGCCGAGGCGATGGCCGACGGCGCGCGAAGGGCTTGCGGTGCCGACATCGGAATATCAACCACTGGTGTTGCCGGACCCGACCCGCACGACGGCAAGGCCGTAGGCACCGTGTTCGTCGGTGTCGCCACTTCCCGGGGTGCGGCGTCGTTCGAGTACAGCTTTGCCGGCGACAGACAGTCCATCCGCGAACAGGCCCGGGAGGCTGCCTTGGCGCGTCTGCTTGCCGCGCTTGGTGACGCTGGTTACCGTTCGTAAAGTAGTCGGGAACAAAAACTCATTGCCAATAGTTGTGTCATTGTGTCGCTTCGGAAGAGCCGAGGCGCCTAGGATGTAAAAACATACCCGGTCCGCCACCCAGCGAACCGGATCAACGAGGGAGCATGGCGATACAGATGGTAAAGCAGCCCGTATCCGTAAACGGCGTTGTCCGCTGGAAGGATGTGGGCTTGGCTGATCAGGCACAGAGCGAACAGAAGGAGCGCAAAATGGTTGTACTACGCCACGAGATCGGTGATGTACTGCGCGATGTCCGCCAGCGTCAGGGCCGTACCCTTCGCGAGGTTTCGCACAGCGCCCGCGTCTCACTTGGTTACTTGAGTGAAGTGGAACGTGGCCAGAAGGAGGCTTCCTCCGAGCTCCTGTCCTCTATCTGCACAGCCTTGGACGTTCCGTTGTCCCACATGTTGCGTGAAGTCAGCGACCGCGTGGCCGTCGCAGAAGGCGTTGCTGTTCCGGACACCGTCCCCCAGGAATTCTCGCAGCGTTACGGCCGCGATCTGGACCTCACGGACGACTTCCCCCAGGGAATGCTCTCCGGAGCCCGGTAGACGGCCCTTTACAGGCAATGAAGAAGGTCCCCAGCCTCAGGCTGGGGACCTTTTCTCTTGGCGCTGACCACTTGGTGGTTAACGCGCGGTCACGCGCTGGCCGACGTGTCCTCGGTGTCGATTCCGGGTTCCTTGGAGCCCAGGTCCTTGAGGGCACCGTCACCGTAGATTGCATTGAGGCGTCCCATGTAATCGGCCAGTGTCTGGACATCCTCCAATGGCCACTCGCCGAGCCGCTCCCGAAACACCTGGCGGCGCGCGTCCTGGACGAGGTGCATCTTTTCCTCGCCCTTCTCCGTCAGGCGGATGGACTGTGCCCGGCCGTCCTGGGGATCCGCTTCTTTGTAGACCAGGCCAATGCTCTCGAGGAAAGCGATCTGGCGGCTCACGGAGGGCTTGCCCACGCCGATGCAGGTGGCCAAGTCCGTCAACCGGATGGGGCCTTCCCTGCGGATGACCGTCAGGAGGCCGTAGGCAGCCGGTTCCATGTCCGGATGAACCTGGCGGGACAACTGGTGGGAGATCGAACGGGCGCGGCGCCAGAGCAGGCTCAGCTGGTGTTCCACCTGCTGAAGGGCGTCGTCGACGTCGTCGCCTGGCACGGCCGAACCTGGCGTGCTCTGGAGAGGATTGCTCATGGCAACCATTCTAGAGTCCACTGCCATGAGAGACTCTATCCGTGAGGGCAAGTGACTTTTGGCGACTGATGGACGACGAATTCGGGGCCGGCTACTCCCGGGTCCTGGCCAGTTCGTTGGTTCTGGCCGGGGTTGGCGGCCGTACGGCCGTGGAGGCTTTGGCCGCCGGATATCATCCCCGTGAGGTCTGGCTGGCCGTGTGCGAGGTCCAGGACGTGCCTCCCGAACGCAGGCTGGGCAGGGACATCAAGCCCGCTTCGAACTGAACAGCTACCGGCGCTGACGCTGCAGGAAGCGGTGACACGCCGCACCGTTGTTCGAATATCTGTTCGGATAGGGATATGCTCCTTTGAGAGGAAAATTGATTCCGTAGGACGCATTCCCCAGCTTCCGGCAGCCAGGTTATCCACATAGCCGTAGTCGGCAACTAAAAATGTCAGGCCGCCGTAATAGCGTCTGAGATGACAGGAAAGCGGCCTATCGGGCCACTCCACAGCGAGAAAGCATCAGAGGTGTGAACCATGGCGGCAACCCCGGATCGTGAGAAGGCGCTCGAAGCAGCGCTTGCCCAGATCGACAAGCAGTTCGGCAAAGGCTCCATCATGCGCCTGGGTGACGACACCCGTGCGCCCATCGAGGTCATTCCCACCGGGTCCATTGCGCTGGACGTGGCCCTTGGCATAGGTGGCCTGCCTCGTGGCCGCGTCGTGGAAATCTACGGCCCGGAATCCTCGGGTAAGACAACCGTTGCGCTGCACGCCGTAGCCAATGCACAGCGCGCCGGCGGCATTGCGGCGTTCATTGACGCCGAGCACGCGCTTGACCCGGACTACGCCGCCAAGCTCGGCGTAGACACCGACGCCCTGCTTGTCTCACAGCCGGATACCGGTGAGCAGGCATTGGAAATCATGGACATGTTGGTGGGTTCCGGTTCGCTGGACATCATCGTCATCGACTCCGTGGCTGCCCTGGTTCCCCGCGCCGAAATCGAAGGCGAGATGGGCGACTCCCACGTTGGCCTTCAGGCCCGTCTCATGAGCCAGGCTCTGCGTAAGATCACGGGCCGATTGAGCCAGACGAAGACCACCGCGATCTTCATCAACCAGCTGCGTGAGAAGATCGGCGTCTTCTTCGGATCGCCGGAGACCACCACCGGTGGTAAGGCCTTGAAGTTCTACGCATCCGTCCGCATCGACGTCCGCCGTATCCAGACCCTGAAAGAGGGCGCGGATTCCGTTGGTAACCGCACCAAGGCCAAGATCGTCAAAAACAAGATGGCTCCGCCCTTCAAGATCGCTGAGTTCGACATCATCTACGGTCAAGGCATCTCCCGCGAGGGCGGCATCATCGACATGGGCGTTGAGCACGGCATCATCAAGAAGTCGGGTTCATGGTTCACCTACGACGGCGACCAGCTTGGCCAAGGCATGGAAAACTCCCGGCGATTCCTGCGGGACAACCCTGAGCTCGCCCAGGAGCTGGAGCGCCTGATCAAGGAGAAGCTTGGCGTCGGCGTCAAGCCGGAGGAAGACTCCCCGAAGCTGAAGGCCGTTGACGGCTAGAACCGGGCCGGACCCGGAATCTGCAATAGCTGCAGATTCCGAGCCCGACCCCGAATCCGTGGCGCGCGCCATCGTCCTTCGGCAGTTGACGATGGCGCCACGGAGCCGGCTGCAGCTGTCCCGCAAACTGGCCGAGCGCAACGTTCCCGAAGATGTCGCGGAAGCAGTGCTGGACCGCTTTGAGGAGGTTCAGCTGATTGATGACGCTGAGTTCGCCCGAATGTGGGTTCGAAGCCGCTCGCAGAGCAAGAAGCTCGCCAAGAGTGCGCTTCGTCGCGAATTGGCAGACAAGGGCATCGGCCTCGAGTCGGCAGAAGATGCGCTCTCGCAGCTCAGTGACCAGGACGAAGAATCGACTGCCCGCGATCTTGTGGAGCGCAAGCTTCGCCCGGGCATGAACCTTTCGGATCGGGCTGAGCGGGACAAGCACACGCGCAGGCTGGCGTCCATGTTGGCGCGCAAGGGCTACTCCCCCTCATTGGCGTTCAGGATCGTGGGTGAGGTGCTTGCCGAAGCCGGTACCCTTGAGTAGTGAGTTTGACCATTCCTTCCCCAACAGCGCCCGCCAGCCCTTCCGTTGAGCCCAGGACCTACCAGGTCCGCACCTTCGGCTGCCAGATGAACGTCCATGATTCGGAGCGCATGGCGGGATTGCTGGAGGACGCCGGCTACGTGCCTGCCGAGGGCGACCTCGCCGACGTCGTGGTCTTCAATACCTGCGCCGTGCGCGAGAATGCCGATAACAAGCTCTACGGGAACCTGGGCCAACTGCGGCAGGTCAAAGAAGCCAACCCAGGAATGCAGATCGCTGTTGGGGGATGCTTGGCCCAAAAGGATCGCGAAACCATCGTCCGGAAGGCGCCGTGGGTTGACGCTGTCTTTGGCACCCACAACGTAGGAGCGCTCCCGGCGCTCCTCAACCGCGCCCGGCACAACAACGAGGCCCAGCTCGAGATTCTGGAATCCCTGGACGTCTTCCCGTCCACCCTCCCGACCAAACGCGAATCTGTGTATTCGGGGTGGGTTTCCATTTCGGTCGGATGTAACAACACGTGCACTTTCTGCATTGTGCCCTCCCTGCGTGGCAAGGAAAAGGACCGGCGCCCGGGCGAGATCCTCGCCGAAATCCAGGCCCTCGTTGACGACGGGGTAGTTGAAGTCACCTTGCTCGGTCAGAATGTGAACTCATACGGGGTCGAGTTCGGCGATCGCCAGGCGTTCTCCAAACTGCTGCGCGCCTGTGGCGACATCGAAGGCCTTGAACGGGTTCGTTTCACCAGCCCTCATCCGGCGGCGTTCACGGACGACGTCATTGAGGCGATGGCTGACACCCCCAACGTGATGCCGCAGTTGCATATGCCCCTGCAATCGGGTTCGGACAAGGTACTCAAAGACATGCGTCGTTCGTACCGTTCCAGCCGCTTCCTGGGCATCCTCGACAAGGTGCGGGAAAGGATTCCGCACGCCGCCATTACAACAGACATCATAGTGGGCTTCCCGGGTGAAACCGAGGAAGACTTCCAGGCGACCTTGGACGTCGTGGAGAAATCCCGGTTCTCCTCGGCCTTCACCTTCCAGTACTCCAAGCGTCCCGGTACACCGGCAGCTGAACTGCCGGAGCAACTGCCCAAAGCGGTGGTCCAAGAGCGCTTCGAGCGGCTCACAGCTTTGCAGGACCGGATCGCTGCCGAAGAAAATGCGGCACAGCTTGGACGCCAGGTCGAGGTGCTGGTGACGGCCCAGGCTGGCAGGAAAGCCGGGGAGACCCACCGTCTCTCCGGCCGATCGAAAGACCAGAGGCTCGTGCACTTCTCCGTTCCGGACGGTGCCGAGACTCCGCGTCCTGGTGATTTTGTCACCGTGACCATCACGGAGGCCGCAGCGTTTCACCTGGTTGCCGACCCCGCAACCAGCAGCGACTACGTCCTGCGGCGCTCCCGCGCCGGAGATGCCTGGGACCGGTCGCAGGCCGACTCCTGTGGTGTCCCCGCCCCGGGCACTTCCAACGCCAAGACCGGCGTGTCCTTGGGCATGCCCGCGCTGCCTGCCCGCCGCGCATAACCGAGCCTGGAATCCATGTCGCATTCCCGGGAAACCCGGCACTTCAAGGACGCCCAGCAGGTCATCGCCGTCGTAGGCCCTACGGGTTCGGGCAAGTCGGATCTTGGCGTCAATCTTGCCCTCGCCCTCGACGGAGAAGTCATCAACGCCGATGCCCTGCAGTTCTACAGGGGCATGGACATCGGCACCGCGAAGATCAGCATGGAGGAGCGCAAGGGCATTCCCCATCATCTCTTGGACACCCTCGACGTGACTCAGGAAGCCAGCGTGGCTGACTTCCAAGTCGAATGCCGCGCAGCCATAGACGACGCACACTCCCGGGGAAAGCGGGCCATTGTTGTGGGCGGATCCGGACTCTATGTGCGTGCAGCACTGGACACGCTGGAGTTTCCGGGCACGGATCCCGCGTTGCGCCGGCGCCTCGAGGCGGAATGCGAAGCAGAGGGGCTGGCTCCGCTCAGGGCACGGCTGGAAGATGTGGACCCCGTGTCCGCAGCACGTCTTGGCGACGCCCGAAGGGTGGTCCGTGCACTGGAGGTTTTCGAGCTGACGGGCCGCCCCTTCAGCTCCTTCATGCCTCAGCGCGAGTACAATCAGCCCACCGTCCAGATCGGCTTGTCCGTGGACCGCGAAGAACTCAGGGAGCGGCTGGCCCACCGCGTCCACCGGATGGTGGAAGCCGGGCTCGGGGAAGAGGTCCAGCGGCTCGACGCCGAGGGGTTGCGTCAGGGGAAAACAGCATCGCGGGCTTTGGGCTATGCCCAGTTCCTCAGGGTCTTGGACGGCGACATGGACGTACCGGAGGCAGTCGAGGAAACCATCGTCGCCACCAGACAGTTTGCCCGCCGCCAGCTCACCTGGTTCCGCGCTGATCCGCGGATCTCCTGGCTTGACTGGAGGGACCCCGACCTCGTCTCCAAGGCAGTCTCGGTGGTTGGCGCGCACGGGTAGCTTGGCAATTTCTGGCCGAACACACGTGGAAGGTAGCCTTGATTCCATGGATGCAAACGCCGCAGTTCCCACGCGCCAGCCCCCGGCTGCCGAGACCACCAATGCCACCTCAAGCCTTGCCGGATTGGCGTTTTCCAAGGGGCATGGGACCGGCAATGACTTCGTCCTGATTGCTGATCCCGGAGACGCCCACGAGATCACCGCAGAACAGGTAGCCCAATTGTGTAACCGCCACACGGGTATCGGCGGCGACGGCTTGATCCGCGCAGTCCCCTCGCGGTTCCTCCCGGAAGGCCGGGCGCTGCTGGACGTGGATCCCGCAGCGGAGTGGTTCATGGACTACCGCAACGGCGACGGCTCCCTGTCCGAGATGTGCGGCAATGGCGTGCGTGTATTTGTCCATTTCCTCAGCGAACAGGGCCTGGTGGACCTTGGCCCGGGTGAGATCCTGACGATCGGCACCCGTGGAGGTGTCAAGAAGGTGGTTCGAACCGCCAACGGGTACGCCGTGGACATGGGTCCTTGGGAGTTCATCTTCCCTGACGAGGCAACGAGCAAGGCGATGGATGCCTTGGTCAGCGCCGACGGCCTCGAAGTGGCCCGGCCCGGCCTCTCGGTCAGCATGGGCAACCCGCACACGGTCGTTGCTTTGGCTGAACTCAGTGAGCTCTCGGCTACACAGCTGTTCAAAGCCCCCGTGGTCGATCCCAAACCGGTCAATGGCACGAATGTTGAATTCGTCGTCCCCGCCGAACCGCTGGTGGAGGACGGAGTGGGAACCATCACTATGCGCGTGCACGAGCGCGGCGTGGGGGAGACCCAGTCCTGCGGCACCGGAGCCTGTGCAGCGGCAGTGGCGATCCGTCACTGGGCCGGCAGCACGGCTCCCAACGATTGGCATGTAAAGGTTCCTGGCGGCGTCGTTGGTGTGAAATTCTTCCCCGGCGCAGCTGGCCGTGAGCACGTAGAGCTGAGTGGGCCTGCCGTCATTGTGGCTAGCGGGACGCTTTCCTGACGCGAAGGATCCGGAAGGACTTGGAGGTGCTTTCACGGGAAACCGTGAACGACTCGTCCAGTTCAGCTGCCAGCCAACGCTGCAGGGAGTCCGAACCCAGGTTCTTTTGAACCACGAGCCACGCGTTGCCGCCGGGAGCGAGGCGGGGCAGCCAGGTGAGCAGCAGGGAGTGCAGCTCGTCCTTGCCGATGCGGATCGGGGGATTGGACCAGATAGTGTCGAACTCGACGGCGGGGTCCACCTCATGCGGCAAGCTTGCCGTCACGTTGTCCAGGCCAAGGGCGGCCGCATTCTCGTTGGTCAGCACCACGCAGCGCTCGTTGACGTCCACGGCGTAGACGCGGGCATTCGGTGCCTTCAGCCCGAGGGTCAGGGCAATGGGGCCCCAACCGCAGCCGATGTCCAAAAGGTTGCCACGGGGCGACGGGGGCGGGACCTCGGACAAGAGGATCGCCGTACCTTTGTCGATGCCGTCGGGGCTGAAGATTCCTGAGGAGGTCTGCAGGTGGCGCGTAGCCCCGGCGAGCTCCACCGTGATCGGCTTGCGGGTGAACGGTCCAGCCGGTTGGGCGGTGAAATAGTGTGCAGACTCCATAATTTGCCAGATTAGTTGGCTATCGGCGCCTTGGGAAACTGTCATGCGACCAGGGTTGGTTTGACACGGCTGATAGTATTTAATCCATGTTCTTGATCTTTGAGTAATCAGCCGAATCCGCGCCTGGGCTCCAGGCGTTCGACGGCACCGCCCGCGATGCAGGCCCAGCTCGGCTTCAATGCCCGGCTCACGGCCTTTCCGCCCGGCAGGTCCCAACGGCAACAGTCCGCCTCCACGACTCCGTGGCGCCGGACGCTCAGAAGATCGCTCCCCGCCCTGTTTCCAGGATCACATCGCTTGACGGCAGATCCTGTGGGGCAGTACCAGGACTTCCGACACGCCGGGGCCTTCCCGCGGATCCACCAGATCACCGACGCCAGAGCCCAGTGAGCCATCGGCGTCCAGCACACAGGAGACCATTTTGGCCCAAGCCGGTCAGCCCAGCGCGAAGAGCGCCCCATCCAGCAACAAACAGCACTATTCTGGAATTGCCGAACAGTCTAAGGAGACCATGACCACCCAGAAGCACTCCGGATCCGATTCCGACGCCCAGGACATGAGTCCTGAACAAATCCAGGCCGTCATCGACCGGATTCTTTCCAAGGATGTCCCCGCGCAGGCGTCCGATGACCAAGACACCAACGGCGTGTTCGGCAAGGCGCAGGCCATTTCAACCCTGGACCAAGAGCACAGCATTTTCGACGGCGACCAGGAAGACCTCGCTGAACGCCGCGCCCTGCGCCGTACCGCAGGATTGTCCACCGAACTCGAAGACGTCACCGAAGTTGAATACCGGCAGCTGCGCCTTGAGCGCGTCGTCCTGGCCGGCCTTTGGACAGAAGGCACGTTGGCCGACGCGGAGAACTCCCTGCGTGAACTGGCGGCCCTGGCAGAAACCGCAGGCTCGGAAGTCCTCGACGGTTTGGTTCAACGCCGCACGAAGCCGGACCCTGGAACTTTCCTCGGCTCCGGCAAAGCGCAGGAACTCAAAGACATCGTCGCCGCCACGGGTGCCGATACCGTCGTCGTCGACACCGAACTGGCCCCGTCACAGCGGCGCGGGCTGGAGGACATTGTCAAGGTCAAGGTCGTCGACCGGACCACGCTCATCCTGGACATCTTCGCCCAGCACGCCAAGAGCCGCGAAGGCAAGGCCCAGGTGGAGCTCGCCCAGTTGGAGTACCTGCTTCCACGCCTGCGTGGTTGGGGTGAATCCATGTCCCGCCAGGCCGGTGGCCAGGTAGGTGGTGCCGGTGCCGGCATGGGTTCGCGTGGTCCCGGTGAAACGAAAATCGAACTGGACCGCCGTCGAATCCGCACCCGCATGGCCAAGCTGCGGCGTGAAATCGCCGCGATGAAGCCGGCCCGCGAGACCAAACGTGCCAACCGCCGTCGAAATGCGGTTCCGTCGGTTGCGATCGCCGGGTACACCAACGCCGGTAAGTCGTCCTTGTTGAACCGTCTGACGGACGCCGGTGTCCTGGTGGAGAATGCCCTGTTCGCCACGTTGGATCCGACCGTCCGTAAAGCGCAAACCCCGGATGGCATCGGCTACACCTTGGCCGATACCGTGGGCTTCGTGCGTTCCCTGCCAACCCAGCTGGTCGAGGCCTTCCGGTCGACACTGGAGGAAGTGGCTGACGCGGATCTCATTCTGCATGTCGTGGACGCCTCGCACCCGGACCCCGAGGGGCAGATCGCCGCAGTGCGGGCTGTCTTTTCCGAGGTGGATGCCCGCAAGGTTCCCGAAATCATCGTCCTGAACAAGGTGGATGTGGCAGACCCCTTCGTGGTGGAACGGCTTAAGCAGAAGGAACCCCGCCACGCTGTGGTTTCCACCCGCACGGGCCAGGGAATCGCTGAACTGCTGGAGGAGATCAGCCAGTCCATTCCGCGCCCGGGTGTGCGGCTGGAGCTCCTGATTCCGTACGATCGTGGCGAGCTGATCAGCAAGCTGCACAGTTCAGATTCGGAAATACTCAGCATCGATCACGAGGAAAACGGCACACGCATCGTGGTCATGGTCCGTGAAGGACTGGCGGCCGAGCTGGAGTCATTCGTCAGCAATGGTTGAGAAGGTGGCGGCGGACGCCGTCGAGTCGGTGGGGGAAAAGGCCACCCTCGAATTGTTGGACCGGGCTGTGGCCGGCATGGGCGGCCAAAGCCGTGCCGGCCAGCACGAGATGGCCAAGCACGTCACCCGGGCCATCGAAAACGGAGAGCATCTGCTGGTCCAGGCGGGAACGGGAACAGGTAAGTCTTTGGCTTACCTTATTCCGTTGATCGCACATTCCATGGACAGCGACAAACCGACGCTCGTGTCCACCGCCACCTTGGCTCTACAGACCCAGATTGTCGGCAGGGACCTGCCGCGGTTGCTGGAGACCATCAACCCCGCACTCGAGCGGCCGGTCAACGTGGCGCTCGTGAAGGGCCGTGCCAACTACGTGTGCCTGCAGAAGCTCGAGGGCGGCTTTCCCAGTGAAGAGCCATCGGAAGGGCAACTGTTCTCGCTGGGAGAGGACACCAGTGTTCCGCACTTCGCGGCGTCCATGGGAGGGCCGCAATCACAGCTTGGCAAGGAAGTGGTCCGCCTCCGTGAATGGGCTGAAAAGACTGCCACGGGAGACCGCGACGAACTGATGCCCGGCGTCACGGACCGGGCTTGGCGACAGGTATCCGTAACGTCCATGGAGTGCCTGGGAGCGCAGAAATGCCCTCTCGCGGAGGAGTGCTTCAGCGAGTTGGCCAGGGCACGGGCCGCTGAGGCCGACGTCGTCGTCACCAACCACGCGATGCTGGCCGTCAGTGCCTTCGAAGGACTGGCCGTCCTGCCCGAATACGATGTCGTGGTGGTTGACGAAGCCCACGAACTGCAGGACCGCGTGACCGGGGCCGTCACCGGGCAGTTGTCCGTGGCCATGGTCCATGCGGCAGCCTCCAGTGCACGCAAACACACCGCGATTACGGTCGATGCCCTCAACGCTGCCTCGGACCGCCTTGATATGGCCATTGCGGGGGTTCCCAACGGACTGCTGCCCAGTGGCCTGAATGATGAACAGCTTGACTGCCTCGACCAGCTGCGGGACGCCACCCGCGCCGCTTTGTCGGATTCGAAGACTGATGCATCCAACGCAGCCGACGGCGGCCGCCAACTGGCGCGCTCACGGCTCATGCTCATCCTCGAGCTGTGTGAGCGGATGCTTGCCGCCAAGGAAAACCGGGAAGTCGTCTGGTTCTCCCGGAACAGCACCTTCGACCCTCAGCAGGGCTACTCACAACCAGATGACACTGCTCCGGCGCTCATCAACATCGCGCCCCTGAGCGTGGCCGGACGCTTGCGCGAAGGATTGTTCGCAGGACACACGGTGGTGCTGACTTCGGCGACACTGGCCATCGGTTCCGCTTTCGAGCCGGCCGCGGGAGGGCTGGGCCTGATTGGCGACGGCGCCCCGAGCTGGACGGGGATCGACGTTGGTTCGCCCTTCGACTACCCCAAACAGGGTGTGCTGTATGTGGCAAAGCACCTACCTAAGCCCGGCCGGGGTACATCGCCTGAAGCCCTCGATGAATTGGAAGACTTGATCCGGGCATCGGGCGGGGGAGCCCTGTGCCTCTTCTCGTCACGGCGGGCAGCCGAAGAGGCGGCCGATGCCATGCGCCTCCGCTTGGACGTTGACATTCTCTGCCAGGGCGAGTCCACCATGGCTGCCTTGGTCAAGCAATTCGCCGATGAACCGGATACGTGCCTGTTCGGAACCATGTCCCTGTGGCAGGGTGTGGATGTGCCGGGTGGGTCGTGCCGTCTCGTGGTCATCGACCGCATCCCGTTCCCGCGACCGGATGATCCGCTCATGACGGCCCGCTCCCGTGCGGTGGCGCAGTCCGGCGGCAACGGCTTCATGGCAGTTTCGGCTACCCACGCCGCCATCCGGCTGGCGCAGGGCGCGGGGCGCCTGATCCGTTCAACGGGGGACAAGGGGGTAGTGGCCGTCTTGGATTCACGGCTCTCGACAGAACGCTATGGAGGGTTCCTGCGGGCCGCTCTGCCGCCCTTCTGGGCCACGACGGACCGTTCGGTGGTACGCGGAGTCCTGGAGCGCCTGGGATCCGCGCGGAAGGCCTGACAGGCTAGATCGAGCGGAGTACGGAAACAACCTTGCCCATGATGGTGGCCTGGTCGCCGAGGATGGGTTCGTACTGGGTGTTTTGGGGCAGCAGCCAGGTGTGGCCATCCCGCTGACGGAACGTTTTCACGGTGGCTTCATCATCGAGCAGCGCCGCCACGATGTCGCCGTTGATGGCGTCGTTCTGACGGCGGACAACCACCCAGTCGCCGTCGCAGATGGCGGCATCGATCATGGAGTCGCCGGCGACCTTGAGCATGAAAAGCTCACCATGTCCGACAAGTTGCCTGGGCAGCGGGAGCACGTCCTCCACGGTCTGGTCGGCGAGGATCGGACCACCTGCCGCAATGCGGCCCACCAAGGGAACCATGGCGGTGTCGCTGGCGCTTGCCAGCTCGGTGACGGCCATGCCGCCCGCGCTCCGCAGCGTTGCGGGGGCTTCGACGCCCGGGATCGGACCGCCGTCAAGGGTCAGAGGCATCAGCACTTCCATGGCCCGGGGCCGCTTGGGATCCCTGCGGAGGTAGCCGAGTTTTTCCAGCTGGGACAGCTGGTGCGTGACGCTGGACAGACTGGCCAGTCCTACGGTGTCGCCGATTTCCCGCATGCTGGGCGGATAGCCGTTGTCATTGACGGAGCGCTGGATGGTCTCCAGGATTTTCTTCTGACGAACTGTCAGGCTCTTCGGAGTCTTTTGAGGCTGTTGGCTTCGCAGGGGTGCCCCGCCGCCTGTGGCTTTCGCTGCCATGTTCGCCAATGCCTTTCCTTCCGCCCCCAGGAGAGCCGGGGATGCAGGGCCTGGAAAAAATGTCAGACCCTCCTGTTCCACTGAAACAGTGCTGTTTCTTCACTCAAACGTAGGGCAGGCACGGGCGTTTATCAAACATTTGTTCTAGCGAGTCTCGACACCGTTCGTTGATAAGTGCTAAAAATGTCATAGCAAGGTTCGAATATGTGTTCTAAAAACCTCGCGTTGGCAGTGGATGTTCGAACAATTCGTTCGAACATCCGGTGCCGCCGGGAGGAACACAATGAATTGGCAGCGCTCCTCCGGAGGCCCCGGAGCAGCGCAATAGCTCAGAAGGGCTCAGCTCATGTCCGCAATAACTTCGTTCGCTGATTTCCGCACCACGCAGGCTCCCGCGCGCCTTCGCCTCACCCGCCGCGGCCGCATGGTCTTCTTCGGCATCCCGGCTATGCTCCTGGTGGCTGCCCTCCTGAGTTTGGCCGGAGTTGTCACTTCCCCCGCCAAGGCCTCCGACTCCCAGTCGCAGTTGCAGCCGCCGGTTGCGGTGTCCGTCACCGTCCAACCTGGCCAGTCCCTGTGGGGTATCGCAGGTGCTGCGGCGCCGGAGCGGGACCCGCGTGAGGTCATTGCCGAAATCATCCAGTTGAATGACCTCCGCGGTGGCCGCATTCTTCCTGGGCAGCAGTTGTTCGTGCCTGCCCACTGACGGCAGGCGCCACGGGCCTGTTTCCTGCCCTGGACGTCACAGTTACTCAGCAGTCGCGGTGGCCCCTTAAACTGTTGTAGTGAGTGAGCAGCTTGAGCGACTTGACCGACTTCCCCTCCGGACCAACCTGCGTGGATTGAGCCCCTACGGCGCACCGCAGCTTGATGTCCCCGTATTGCTCAACGTCAACGAGAACACCCATGGCGTCCCTGCCGATGTGCAGGCGGCCATAACAGAGGCAGTTGCAGCAGCCGCCACAGGCTTGAACCGCTATCCGGACCGTGAATTTACCGACCTTCGGGTAGCCCTGGCTGAGTACCTTGGCCACGGCCTCTCTGCCGACAATATCTGGGCCGCCAATGGCTCCAATGAAGTCCTGCAACAGATTCTCCAGGCGTTCGGCGGTCCGGGGCGCAAAGCGCTTGGTTTCCCTCCGACGTACTCCATGTACCCCTTGCTGGCCAGCGGAACGGACACCGAGTACATCCGTGGCGTTCGTGCCGACGACTACGGGCTCGATGCCCAATCGGCAGCGGAACAGGTCCGTGAGACCAAAGCCAACATCGTCTTCCTGTGCTCGCCGAATAATCCAACCGGTACGGGTCTGGGCCTGGACGTGGTTGAGGCCGTGTACGAAGCAGGCGAAGCAAGCCAGGCCATCGTAATCGTGGACGAGGCTTACCACGAGTTCGCCCACGACAACACTCCGAGTGCCCTGACCCTCCTGCCCGGGCGCGAGCGGTTGATCGTCTCCCGCACCATGAGCAAGGCGTTTGCCTTGGCTGGAGCACGGCTTGGCTACATGGCTGCGGCCCCGGAGGTCACCGATGCCATCAGGCTGGTGCGCCTGCCGTACCACCTCTCAGCCATCACCCAGGCCACCGCCCTCGCGGCGTTGACGCACCGAGAGGCCCTCATGGCCGACGTCGAAGACATCAAGGTCCAGCGGGACCGCATCGTCACGGAACTTCTGCGCATGGGTCTCAAGCCCGCGGCGTCGGACTCCAACTACGTGTTCTTCGGCGGACTGGAGGATCCCCACACAATCTGGCAAGGCCTGCTCGATGCCGGCGTGCTGATCCGCGACGTCGGCATCCCGGGGCACCTGCGCGTCACGGCCGGAACCGAGCCGGAAACTACAGCTTTCCTGGAGGCACTGGAAGCCCTCTTGGACGGCGCGGTTTCCCAGCGCGCCTAAACTTGTCAATAGACCAACCCATCCTCCCTGTAGAAGGACGTCCCCAAATGAGCGAAACCGGCGCTACGCCGTCCGCTGCCCGCACTGCCCGCATGGAGCGCGCCACCAGTGAGTCCTCCGTTCTGGTGGAGATCAACCTGGATGGCTCCGGCATTTCGGACATCAGCACCTCAGTGCCCTTCTACGACCACATGCTGACCGCCCTGTGCAAGCACTCGTTGATCGACATGACCGTCAAGGCTACCGGCGACACCCACATCGATGCCCACCACACCGTCGAAGACGTCGCCATTACTTTCGGAGAGGTCCTGCGTACGGCTTTGGGCAATAAGGCCGGCATCCGTCGTTTCGGCGAAGCCACCGTCCCGCTGGACGAGGCCCTGGCGCACGCCGTCGTGGATGTTTCCGGTCGTCCTTACTTGGTGCACGGCGGTGAACCCGCCGGGCAGGAGTACCACCTCATCGGGGGGCATTTCACGGGTTCGTTGACCCGGCACGTTTTCGAAGCGATCACCTTGCACGCGGGAATTTGCCTTCACATGAACGTTCTCGCCGGCCGCGATCCGCACCACATTGTCGAGGCCCAGTTCAAGGCGTTCGCGCGAGCACTCCGCGCCGCCGTTGAGTCCGATCCCCGCGTTGAGGGAATCCCGTCCACCAAGGGGGCGCTGTGAGCGGTCAAGTCCTGAAAAACGGAGCAGTGGCTGACCCCACGGCTTCAGTGAAGCCCGAGTCGCCGGAAGGCAAGCCCACGGTGACGGTTCTGGACTATGGTTCGGGCAACGTCCGTTCCGCTGTCCGTGCCCTGGAGAGGGCGGGCGCCCACGTGCTGCTCAGCTCCAAGCCTGAGGACGTACTCAACGCGGACGGGCTGGTTGTCCCCGGTGTCGGGGCCTACGAGACCGTGATGAAGGAACTTAAAGCTGTCGATGCCATCCGCATGATTGGACGTCGTGTCGCCGGTGGGCGCCCGGTCCTGGGCATCTGCGTGGGCCTTCAGGTTCTGTTCGAAGCCGGCGTCGAGCACGGCACTGAGTCCGAGGGCATGGCTGAATGGCCCGGCAAAGTCGAACTCCTTCCGGCGCCCGTCGTGCCGCACATGGGATGGAACACAGTGGATGTCCCGGAAGGCTCCAAACTCTTCGCAGGGGTCGAGCAGGAGCGTTTCTACTTTGTGCACTCGTACGGCGTGCAGGAATGGAACTTCGATGTTGTCCAGCCGCGCATGGAGCCCCCGAAGGTGACCTGGTCCGAGCACGGTGCACGGTTCATTGCCGCCGTCGAGAACGGCCCACTCTGTGCCACCCAGTTCCACCCCGAGAAATCAGGGGATGCCGGGGCCAGGCTCCTGCGCAACTGGGTGGATGGCCTGCGCAAGCCCGCTCCGGAAGCGTCCGGGAGCGGTGCTGCCTGAATGTGGTCTGTAGTCCTTATGGGCCTGGCGGGACTGCTGGTGGGTGGGGGAGTCTCCTTCCATCAACAGAAGAAACCCCGCTGGGTTTCCATCTCGTTTTACGTGCTGGCCGGGATGTCCCTGCTGGCCGCCTACCTCCTGACTCTTCCCGCCAAATGAATCGCGGCGTGGTACGCCAGCGAACCCTCACACTGCAAGGACCCTCATGACCACCTCCTCCAAGTCCGTCCTGGAACTCCTGCCCGCCGTCGATATTGTTGACGGCCAGGCGGTGCGCCTACTGCAAGGAGAGGCAGGCTCGGAAACGAGCTACGGAACTCCGCTTGAAGCGGCCCTCAACTGGCAGAATGCCGGGGCGGAATGGGTTCACATGGTTGACCTGGACGCCGCTTTCGGCCGGGGAAACAACGCCGCGCTCATCAGCGAGGTCGTGTCGCAACTCAACGTCAAGGTGGAGCTGTCCGGGGGCCTGCGGGATGACGAGTCACTTGAGCGTGCGCTGGAATTGGGTGTTGCCCGGGTGAACCTTGGCACGGCTGCGTTGGAGAACCCGGACTGGACCAAGAGGGCCATCGAGCGCTTTGGCGACCAGATCGCCGTCGGCCTCGATGTCCGGGGTACCACCCTTGCCGGCCGCGGTTGGACGAAGGAGGGCGGGGATCTCTGGGAGGTCCTGGCCCGGCTCGAAGACGCAGGCTGTGCCCGCTACGTGGTGACGGACGTGACCAAGGATGGCACCCTGCAGGGGCCCAACGTGGATTTGCTGCGCCAGATGGTGGAGAAGACCGGGAAGCCGGTGGTGGCTTCAGGCGGTATCTCCAGCCTGGAAGATCTCCGTGTTCTGCGCGAGCTGGTCCCGCTCGGCGTTGAGGGCGCAATTGTGGGTAAGGCTCTCTACGCCGGCGCCTTCACCTTGCCCGAGGCCCTGGACGTGGCCGGCCGCCGCTGATGGGCCGACACTCAGCCGGACAGGAAGCAAACCAGCCGGAGAAGCGTGAACTGCCCGGTCACATCGCGGCGGCGTTGGCCGGTGCGGGCGGAGCGACGGACTCGGCGGGTCAGCCGTGGGCCGGGAGGAGCCTGGCCGGAGACGACGCCAAGATCCACAACTTCGACGACGACGACGGAAGTGCGGACGCCGCTTACCTCGCTGCCATAGCGGGGCTGTTCAACGGCACCGGCGGCGAGGCAGAAGTGGTGGTATCCCTGGCGACGGCCCGGGTTTTTGTCCCGGTCGTGGCCCAACTTGCCGAGGAAGCCGAAGGTGTCGACGGGCTGCATGCCGACAAGCAGGCCGATATGGCATTGGTCACACTCAAGGCTCCCGACGGCCGGACGGCAATGCCGGTCTTCACTTCTGCGGCCGCTTTGGAATTGTGGCACCCGCAGGCGCGCCCGGTAGCTGTTTACGCCGCGCGGGCGGCGCTTTCGGCGGTATCGGAAGGCGCCCAGCTGTTGGTTGTGGATCCCGGTTCCGAGTTCGCCTTCGTGGTCAGGCGCCCGGCGCTGTGGGCTCTGGCCCAGCAGAAGGACTGGACGCCGTCATACCTGGATGATCAACTGGAGACTGCTCTCGTTTCGACAATTTCAGGCTTCACCGCGGTCCGGCGCCTTGAGACGCAGGCTGGTGGTGGCGTCGCATCCCTCACGTCCGACGGACGTCAGGTGCAAGGTGGCGGCCCAGGTCCGGAACTGCGTGTGGTGCTCTTCCTTGAGGACGGGCTGGACGCCGCGGCGGTCCAGACGCTTGTCGGCCAGTTGAACGAAGCATGGGCAAGCATGGATTCCTTTGCTGAAGGCGTCGACTCCATGGAGATCAAACTGCAGCGTGCAGCACAGGAGCCCGCGCCGCACTAATGGCAGGTCCGGTTCCCCGGGGTTGCCCGGGGAAATGAGGATTGAGTGAACTTCGCTCTCTACAAAGAGATGCTGTCCATCCGGCCTGTCCGTCGTCTGTTGGTGGTGGGCATGATTGCCCGCATACCGCATTCCGCTGCGGGGGTGCTCCTGACCCTCCACATTGTCCAGACGCTGGGGCAAGGTTATGCCGCTGCGGGCGCGGCGGCCGCGGTTATGACCATCGGCATCGCTTTGGGGGCACCATGGCGTGGCCGCAGGGTGGACATGGTGGGTCTGCGGAAGGCCTTGATCCCTTCAGTCATTTCCGAAGCCGTGATCTGGTCAGTTGTTCCGCATGTTTCCTATCAGTGGTTGCTTCCGCTGGTCTTTATCGGTGGCCTCTTCACCTTGCCGATCTTCAGTGTCGTCCGCCAGTCGCTGGGTGTCCTGGTGGACGGGGAACAGCGCCGTTCGGCGTTCGCCCTCGACTCCATTGCCACGGAGCTGGTTTTCATGATTGGTCCGGCCGTGGGGGCCGTGGTGGCCACGAGCGGTTTTTCGGCAGTCGGCCTCACTGCCGTGGGTGTCTCCGTGTCAGTGGCTGGACTTTTCCTCATGTGGTTCAACCCGCCGACCCGGAGCGACGTCGCGTGCACTCCGGAGGAATCCGCTGACCGCGAGTCTGCCGATTTGGCCGCCGCAGAGGCCGCGATGGTGGCATCAGCTCCTGCGCACGTCCAGGAAGCGGCCTCCGAAATGGCGTCCGCCACCCCGCGTACCTCGGCGCTGAAGAATCGGGTGGCCAGGAACTTCACCTGGTTTACGGTCCCGGTTGCCGCGCTCTTCGCAGTCGCAGCCGGTTCCGGCATGGTGCTCAGCGGCTCCGACGTCAGCATCGTGGGGCTGCTGGAGCGTGGCGGGCATCAAAATGAAATCGGCATTGTGTTCTTCTTCTGGTGTGCCGCGTCGGTGATCGGCGGCCTGATCTACGGCTCAATGAAGCGGACAGTATCGCCCATGGTCCTTCTGTTGGGCATGGCCGCACTGACCATTCCGATGGGCTTCGCCCATGACACCTGGACCCTTGCGTTCCTCTCGCTCCTCCCGGGCCTCTTGTGCGCCCCTGTCCTGTCGGCATCCTCCGAGAAGGTGGCCGATCTGGTGGATGAGGAGCGGCGCGGCGAGGCCATGGGTTGGTACGGTTCTGCCCTCACCGCGGGTGTCGCGTTGGGTGCACCCTTGGCCGGCGTTTTCATCGACACTGTCGGCCCGTCCGGGGGATTCGCCGCGGTTGGCATCGCCGGCGTCGTACTGTGCGCTACGGGTTTGGTCCTGACCTCCATCCGTCGTCGCGCCGCCCGGGTCTGAGGCGCCACAGAGTCAGCAGACGACGACGGCGGGCCGACCAATGTGGTCGACCCGCCGTCGGTGGTTATCCAGGCAGTCTGTGGCTAGTTCACTGGTCCGGTGAACTTCTCGCCCGGGCCCTTGCCGGGAGCGTCCGGGATGATGGAAGCTTCACGGAAGGCCAGCTGCAACGAGCGCAGGCCATCGCGCAACGGGCCGGCGTGCTGTGAGCCGATTTCGGGGGCGGCGGCGGACACCAGGCCGGCAAGTGCGGTGATCAGTTTGCGGGCCTCGTCCAGGTCTTTGAGGTCTTCTGCGTTGGGGTCGTCCGCAAGCCCCACTTTGACGGCTGCGGCGCTCATCAGGTGAACGGCGCCGGTAGTGATGACTTCCACGGCCGGAACCTCGGCGATGTCACGGATCTGCTGGGAGACCCCGGCGTCGGCGGCGGGGGAGTCTCCGCCGAAGGAGTTGCGGGAATTGCTGTCTTCAGTGCTCATACTGGTAAGCTTGTCACAGACCGACTGGAAGTCGTTATTCACCGGGGATTCCACCATGGAGATCCGCGGAGAAGATCTGTAGTCAACAGTCCCGCCACCCGCAATGTGCGCTTGGCGGGTTGTTTCTGTAGAATTGTCTTTCAGTTTGCAAGCGGAGTTCTCTCCCACCCGCGTCAGCCGTTTCCCTCCGGGGACAGGATTCCCTTATTTGGGACAAGAGGTTGCCGGGTACTTGGTCGGACACTCCGGGTTTCATCCCCGGATGTGCGTGCTTTCCCGTTGGGGAAGTGCAGCCGATCTTCGAGGCCTTCGATTGCACCAGCAATTGGGGGCCTTCTCTTTTTGCCGGTGATACCACCACAACCACAGGAGCTTTAACATTAGCGAGCCAAGAATCAATGAGCGTATCCGCGTCCCCGAGGTGCGGCTGGTCGGTCCTGCCGGCGAACAGGTAGGAATTGTCCGCATCGAGGACGCACTGCGTCTTGCTGCCGAATCCGATCTCGATCTCGTTGAAGTTGCGCCGCAGGCTAAGCCTCCTGTTTGCAAGTTGATGGACTTCGGCAAGTACAAGTACGAAGCCGCAGTGAAGGCGCGCGAAGCCCGCAAGAACCAGACCAACACGGTTCTCAAGGAGATTCGTTTCCGCCTCAAGATCGACAAGCACGACTACGAAACCAAGCGTGGGCACGCTCTGCGCTTCCTCGGAGCCGGTGACAAGGTCAAGGCCATGATCCAGTTCCGCGGCCGCGAGCAGCAGCGTCCCGAAATGGGCATCCGCCTGCTGCAGCGTTTCGCTGAAGATGTGGCTGAGGTTGGCGTCATTGAATCCAGCCCGCGCATCGATGGCCGCAACATGGTCATGGTGATCGGACCGCTGAAGAACAAGGCAGAAGCCAAGGCTGAAGCCCGCCGTGCCAGCCAGCGCGCAGAAGCCAAGGCCCAGAACGAAGCCAAGGCCGCAGCTCGCGTGGACACCACGGGGGAGCAGGCTCCGCTGACGCAGAGCATTGCAGACCTTCTGCCCGAAGGCTTCAAGGTTGCCGAAGAGGACACCACGCAGGAAGCTCCGGCGGCCGCCGAGGCAACACCTGAAGCTCCCGCAGCTGAAGAAGCTCCGGTTGTCGAAGAAGCTGCTCCGGCTGCAGAAGAGGCTCCCGCTGCTGAGGAAGTTTCGGTTGCAGAAGAGGCTCCCGTTGCTGAGGAAACCCCGGCTCCCAAGGCCGCTCCGGTGGCCCCGGCCCCCAAGGCCGCTCCGGTGTCGGAGGCTCCCAAGCCTGCTGTTCCGGCGGCGGCTCCGAAGCCTGCAGTTCCCTCGGCTCCCAAGCCTGTCGCCAAGCCGGCGGCTCCCAAGCCCGCAGCACGGCCCGCAGCCCCCAAGGCCGCGCCGAAGCCTGCAGCACGCAAGACCACTTAGTTCAACGCCGCGGAGGCCTGGCCTCCACCGGCAAGCAACCAGCACGTCGGCCCCCGTTGGCCGACTGCGCGATAGAATCGCGGACTTGTCCGTGGATACGTAAGGAGATCGGTTCCCATGCCGAAGATGAAGACCCACAGCGGTGCTAAGAAGCGCTTCAAGCTGACCGGTACGGGCAAGCTGAAGCGTCAGCAGGCCAACCGCCGTCACTACCTGGAGCACAAGTCCTCCAGGCTGACCCGTCGCCTCGCCGGCGACAAGCTCGTCTTCAAGGGTGACGCCAAGGTCATCAAGAAGATGCTCGGCCTCTAAGTTCCAAGTTCTTTGGTTACTGCCATCCGGCAGGGACCGACTACACCAAAAGCCTTCTCAGGCCAGCCGGGATTCCGGCAGTAGCAGCTTGGGATAAAGATTTCTGAAGGAGTACGCACGTGGCACGTGTGAAGCGGGCGGTAAACGCCCACAAGAAGCGCCGGGTTGTCCTCGAACGCGCCAAGGGTTACCGCGGTCAGCGTTCGCGCCTGTACCGCAAGGCAAAAGAACAGCTGCTGCACTCGTTTGTGTACAGCTACGGCGACCGCCGCAAGAAGAAGGGCGACTTCCGTCGCCTCTGGATCCAGCGTATCAACGCTGCATCCCGCGCCAACGGCCTCACCTACAACCGTCTCATCCAGGGCCTGAAGGCTGCTGAGGTTGAGGTTGACCGCCGCATGCTGGCCGAACTGGCTGTCTCCGACGCCAACGCTTTCGCCGCCCTGGTGAACGTTGCCAAGGGTGCACTCCCGGCTGACACCTCCGCTCCGGCTGCCAAGGCTGCCCCGAAGGCCAAGGTTGCTCCGGCCGTTGCTACGGCTCCGGCTGTCAAGGCTGTCGTTTCCGAGAAGCCGGCCATCGACGGCGCAGTTGCCGCTGACGGTGACGAGGCTCCGGAAGGCTACGCCATCAAGGGCAACGCCGAGTCCAAGAAGTACCACGTGCCGGGTTCCACCTGGTACAACACCACCGCTGCTGAGTACTGGTTCTCCACGGTCGAAGCTGCAAAGGCTGCCGGTTTCGAGCCGGCCGGCGGCGAAGCCCGCCAGCAGATCAAGAACTAGTCGCAACTGCCACTAAAGTTCTATATATGAACGAAACCGGGCGCCCGCAAGACTTTCCGATGACCAACCCCCGAGCAGATCGGGTCAGGGACGTCGCCAAGCTTGCCGGGCGCCCGGCGCGTTTAAAGCGCGGACGGTTCCTTGCTGAAGGTCCGCAGGCGGTGCGTGAGGCGTTGACCCTGCACCGTGAGCGTGCGGCGGCCGGCGGTGCCGCCGTCGTGCATGAAGTTTTTGCCAGCGAGGCGTGTCTTGACCGCCTGCCCGAGCTCGCCGACTTGGCACAGGGTACGTTGCTCCGGTTGGCGAGCGATGACGTCTTGTCCGCCATGGCAGACACCGTCAATCCCCAGGGGATCGTGGCGGTCTGCAGTTTTGTGGACGTCAGCCTGGAATCCGTGCTCGACGCCGGTCCCCGGCTTGTCGCGGTCATGTGCCAGGTGCGTGACCCCGGCAATGCGGGAACCGTGCTTCGTGCCGCTGATGCGGCGGGAGCCGATGCCGTAGTCCTGACCGGCTCCAGCGTGGACATCTACAACCCGAAAGCCGTCCGCTCCACTGCCGGTTCACTGTTTCACCTACCCGTTGTCTTGGGCGTGGACGTCGAAGAACTGGCTGCCCGGTGCCGGGAACACGGGATCGGAATCCTGGCCGCTGACGGTTACGGAACCCTGAACCTGGACAAGCTCCAGGACGAAAATGCCGCCCGGCGGTTGGGCAATGACTCCGTGGTGTCCGACTATGCCCTGGAAGCCCCTACCGCGTGGCTCTTCGGCAATGAGGCGCAAGGCCTGTCGGACGAAGAACTGGCACTGGCGGACCACCGTGTTGCCGTGCCTGTCTATGGAGCAGCGGAAAGCCTGAACCTTGGCACTGCGGCCACCGTATGTCTTTACGCGAGTGCGCGTTCGCAGCAAGGCGCCCGAGTGGAGAATGTGTAAATACCGCCCTGCCGGGTACGGTAATGCTTGCAAGATCAGACGATGACGACTCTTCTTGGCCTTTCCCATTCTTTCCCAAACCCGAAGAGGTGAAGCTTTCGTGGCTGCAGGTGGCGGTACCAAAGCGATTGTGGCGGCTCTGGCCGCGAATCTGACCATTGCTGTTCTGAAGTTCATTGCGTTTTTCCTGACGGCGTCATCGTCCATGCTCGCAGAGGCAATCCACTCAGTGGCCGATTCCGGCAACCAGGTCCTCCTGTTGGTGGGAGGCAAGCGTTCCAAGCGGGCCGCCAGCCCGGAGCATCCCTTCGGATACGGCCGCGAACGCTACATTTACGCCTTCATTGTCTCCATTGTGCTGTTCAGCGTCGGTGGCCTGTTTGCTCTGTACGAGGCTTGGGAGAAGTTCCAGCATCCGCACGGCATTGAGGGTAGCTTCTGGTGGGTTCCCTTGGCCGTACTGGTAGGGGCGATTATCGCTGAAGGATTCTCCTTCCGCACGGCAATCATCGAATCGAACCATATCCGCGGGAAGCAGAGCTGGGTGAAGTTTGTCCGCAACGCCAAGCAGCCGGAACTTCCCGTCATTCTGCTGGAAGATTTCGGTGCCCTGCTCGGCTTGGTCTTTGCACTCTTTGGCGTCAGCATGACACTGGTTACTGGCGACGGGGTCTGGGACGCCCTCGGGACCGCGATGATTGGCTTGCTGCTGGTGGCCATTGCCGTGGTTTTGGCCATGGAGACCAAGTCGCTGCTGTTGGGGGAGTCCGCCACGAAGGAAGACGTCCAGCGCATCTCAGAAGCCCTGCAGGCCGACGGGACCCGGATCATCCACCTGAAGACCATGCACCTTGGACCGGAAGAGTTGCTGGTGGCCGCCAAAATCTCCATGGGCGCTTCGGAAACGGGCGAAGAGATCGCCCAGGGAATTGACGACGCCGAGCGGCGGATCCGTGCAGCGGTTCCGATCGCGCGGGTCATCTACCTGGAACCGGACATTGAGCGGGTCCAGGCCCAGGCCTAAGGGCTTGCCTGAACCGGTGAATCACGGTGATTAACGACCAATGGCTCCGCCGAAGCGGAGCCATTGGTCGTTAATGCGACGGACGATCAGGCAGGCAGAGCGCTCCTGCGTTCCACCAGGCCACTGATGACAGCAACGCCCAGGCCCAGGAGGGCGAGAACCGCACCTACCAAGGCGGGGGCGACGAAACCCCAGCCCCAGGCAATGACCGTGCCACCCAGGAAAGCACCCAGGGCGTTGGCGATGTTGAGGGCTGAGTGGTTCAGCGAGGAGGCCAGCGAGGCAGCCCCAGGGGCTGAATCGAGGAGCCGGGTCTGCAGTGCCGGTGTCAGCATCGAACCGATGCCACCGACCACAAAGGCCATCAGGAAGGCAGACCAAGCCCAGTGGGCTGCGATGGCGTACACCACCAGGGCGGCGGCGATCCCGGGCATGACCCAGTAGATGGTACCCATCACGGACTTGTCCGCCAGCCGGCCGCCGATGATGTTTCCGACAACCATGCCGAGACCATATAGGGCAACGACGGCGGGAATGAGGTTTTCGGGGATACCCGCCACCGAGGTCATGGTGTGCGCGATGTAGGTGTACACGGCGAAGAAGCCACCGAAGCCGATGATGCCGATCAGGAGGGCCAGCCATACCTGAAGCCTCTTCAGTGCTCCAAGCTCCCGGCGGATGCTGGCGTCCGGATGCGCGGCTTCGAAGGGGACAAACTTCCACATCATGGCAACCGTCAGCAGGCCGATGGCTCCAACGATGACGAAGAGAAGGCGCCAACCAAAGGTCTGGCCCACCCACGTGGCCAAGGGGACTCCGATGACATTCGAGACCGTCAGGCCGGCCATAACCATGGAGATGGCCCAGCCGCGTTTGGTGGGAGCCACGAGGCCGGCAGCGATGACGGCTGCCACCCCGAAGAACGCTCCATGTGGAAGGCCCGAAGCGAAACGGGACAGCAGCATCAAGCCGTAGTCCGGAGCAATGAAAGATGTCAGGTTGGCCAGTGCCAGGAAAAGCATGAGGCCAAGCGCCAAATGCTTGCGAGGCAGCTTGGCTCCCAGGGCGGCGAAGACAGGGGCGCCGATCACTACACCCAGGGCATAGGCCGAGATGAGGCTTCCCGCTTGCGGGGTGCTGATTCCCAGTCCCGTCTCGACCTCCTTCAACAGGCCCATCATGGCGAACTCTGTGGTGCCGATGGCAAACCCGCCCATGGCCAAAGCCAGGATGGCCAAGCCAAGGTGGCGTCCTGACTTCTTGACGGCAACGGGCTGGGACACGGTGGTAGACATAAACCTGCTTCTGGGGGCGACGGTTGGGCTGGGAAAAGTGGGAGAAAATCCGATAACAAGTCTAGTTCGCTGGCGGGACCGGGCGTTACCCCTGTGACCATGCCCATGGTCCGGCCCTTAGACTGTTGCGGTGACTGCAGTGATAAACGTCGTTGGTGCGGCTATCGTCGACTCTTTGGAAGCCCCTGGAAGTTTGTTGGTTGCCCGTCGTACGGCCCCACCACAGTTCGCGGGCATGTGGGAATTCCCTGGTGGCAAGGTCGAGTCCGGTGAGACCCCGGAGGACGCTTTGCATCGTGAACTCGCGGAGGAGTTGGGAATCGAAGTTCAGCTCGGCCACGAGCTGGAATCGGGCAACGCCGCCGGGTGGGCGCTCAATGAGCGGGCCTGCATGCGCGTGTGGTTCGCTGAAGTGACAGCGGGTCAGCCCGCCGCACTGGAAGACCACGACGAACTCCGCTGGGTCCCGCTGGCCGATCAGGGGGAGGCACTGGCCCTTCCCTGGATACCGGCTGACCTCCCGATCGTTCGAGCACTCCTGGAGCGGGTGTCCCTGCCCGCCTGACACGGGCGGGTGGAAGCTAGAACAGTGACTGTTGTCCCGGCAGGGGAGCGGCTGCTGCCCCGGCCGGTGACGCTGCCTTCGCCGCTGTGTACCGCGCATTGCGGTGACTGAATCCGGAACTGCCCGTAAAACCGTATTTGGCCTTAAAGTGATTGGTCCTGCCCGACAACCACGCACGGTACTCCTTGGAGGCGTACGAGCCATTGCCATAGAGGCGCCGGTACTTGCCCACCAGCTCGGGGTGTTCTGCGGCAAGCCACTTCATGTACCACTCGCGGGTACCAGGCTTGAGGTAGAGGGCGCCGGCGGAGACACCCGTGGCTCCGGCCCGGGCCAATTCCGAGAACAGGGAATCGAGGGCTTCGTCGGAATCAGTGAGCCACGGAAGGATGGGCATCGCCATGACGCCGCAGCCCAGACCTGCATCCCGCAGGCGGGCAATGAGCTTCAACCGTGCCTTGGGAGAGGGCGTTCCCGGTTCGATGAGGGCAGCGAGGTCCTGGTTGGTCATGGCCAGCGAGATCCCAAGATCCACCGGAACCTGGGTGGCGGCGTGCTTCAGCAGGGGAATGTCACGGGCCAGCAGGGTGCCTTTGGTCAAGATGGAGAACGGTGTGCCCGAATCGGCGATGGCCCGGATGATGCCAGGCATCAAGGCGTAGCGGCCTTCAGCCCTTTGGTATGGGTCCGTGTTGGTGCCGAGGGCTACCTGGTGGCGTCCCCAGGAAGGTTTGGCCAGTTCCTTGCGGAGTACCTCGGCTGCGTTGATCTTGACGACCACCTGGGAGTCGAAGTCGCGGCCGGCATCGAATTCCAAATAAGTGTGGGTTTTGCGTGCGAAGCAGTAGACGCAGGCATGGCTGCACCCGCGGTAGGGGTTGACTGTCCATTCGAACGGCATATTGGAACCCGAAGGCACCTTGTTGAGCACTGACTTTGCGGTGACCTCATGGAAGGTGACTCCGGAGAATTCGGGTGTAGAGACGGAACGCACAAGCCCGGCCAAGGGCAGCAAGGCGTCCATTGCCGGGGCAGGGCCTGGAGCCGGGCTGCCGGCTGTTTCCGGTGCCGGTTCACGCGTCGGTGTAAGTGCTTGTGCGTCCCATCTCATGAACTCTATTCGAAGGTATGTTCGAATCAATGTCAAGATCATCGAACTTAGGCACGCAAGCTTGGGGATCGGGCGTTGCTATGGTTGGCCCATGATTCTGCTTACGGGCTTCGAACCTTTCGGTCGGGAAACCCTTAACCCCTCCTGGCTTGCTGTCCAACGTGCCAGACAGTTGCTGCAAGCGGAGGGCCTCGCTGTGGAAGCCATCGAGCTGCCGTGCGTATTTGGCGAATCGGTGACGGTTCTCGATGATGCCGTGTCACGCCTCGACCCGGAAATAGTCGTGGCCGTGGGCTTGGCGGGAGGCCGGGACCGGATATCGCTGGAACGTGTTGCCATCAACTGCGATGACGCGAGGATTCCGGATAACAAAGGCCAGCGGCCCATTGACGAGGAAGTTGTCCCAGGAGCCCCGGCTGCGTACTTCTCCAGCCTGCCCATCAAAGCCGCTCTGAGAAACCTCCAGATTGCAGGTATCAGGGGTGAAATCTCCCAATCGGCCGGTACCTACGTCTGCAACCACCTCTTTTTTGGCCTGATGCATTCGCTGGTGACCCGGCCGGGCGTCCGGGGTGGCTTCATTCACGTTCCCTATGCTCCGGAGCAGGTACACCCTGGTGGCTCGACCCCTTCAATGCCGCTTGATGTCACCGCCCAAGGGATTGCGGTGGTTGTCAGGACTTCACTTAACACACAGGTGGATTCCAAGCTGGGGGCAGGGGCCATCCACTAGATCAATTCCCATTGGACGATGACACTGGCGGAAACGGCGGACTCACCCGCCTCGACCGGCAAGGCCTCAGCGGTGAAGGAGGCGCGGACCAGTCCACCCACGGGAATGGGGCTGCTTTGTGCCGGCTGATGGGAGACCGTGATCACCGATCCAAGACTGGCAGAGGCAAGGGCCGCGTACTGTTCGGCGCGGGCCACGGCGTCCCGCCATGCCGCTTCCTGCGCTTGTGCCGTGACAGCCGAGGGGTCGGCCATGCCCTGTTCCAGGCCGTTGATCCGGATGTCGTCACCTCCGGCGGCTACCGCCGCGGCGATGGCGGCGGGCGCGTCAGCGTGGGAACGTATCCCGACGTGCAGCGTCGTGGAGGCCACGTAGGCTGTCACCTTCTGGCCCTGCCCTTCGACCCACACGAGGTCGGCGCGCAGGTTCAATCCGCTTGTTCGAAGCTCGACGTCCGCGACCCCGGCAGTGCGCAAAGCGGCGGCGACGGCGGCCGCCGACCTGCCGGCGTCGTCATATGCTTTCGCTGCGGTCTCCCGACGGGTTTCGACGCCGAGAGTCAACGTCACCAGGTCCGGAACCGCCGTTGCGGTTCCGGTTCCGGTCACTGTGATGGTTCGTTCCATGCCTAAGCCTCCATTCGATGGTCGGTCTGCCGATGCTGCCCGCGGTTGGGCGACTCAACGTATCCGCCTGCCTCCAGCCCGGCCTGGCGCTCGAAGAAGTTCGCCCTTCCAGGGTTCCCGGTGCGGACCATGGACCAGCAGGCCGCTGCTCCATAGAGGGCGAAGAAGGGCAGGCCCAGGCAGTACGCGTACTGGGTGCTGTGGCGTTCTTCGTGTCCCAGGAGCACTGGATCACTTCCCGCAATACCGTGCGGTGCCCGGTACAGGATGACGTTCCCCACGGTGAAAGCGCCGGCGAAAGGAACCTTCCAACTGTATCCGGCGGCGATTAGAAGGCCCCGCGGTCCCCGCGACACCTTGGAGCGGGACGCGAGGGCCACCGCCAGGCCCAGAGGTGTGGACAGATTCAGCACGTTGGCTGCCTGCCGCAGGCGTTGACCGGGTGTCATGAAGCCATGCTAGCCCCGTTGCGTGTGGCGGGGGCCGGCAGGCGGGGATACGCTGTTGCAGCACTCACTCGTGCAGGTGATGAATGGGGGAAAGAAGAAATGAACGTCAAACGCGCCCTGGGCGTGATCGGTGTGCTGATAGCCGTGATGGTGGCCTTGACCGGATGCGTCAAGCTCAACATGTCGGTGAAGGTCAACAACGAAAAAAGTGTCGACTACGAGGTCGTCTACGCGATCCAGAAGTCCGTTCTGGGCGACAAGTCCTTCGACGAATTCATGAAGTCCAACGGCAGCGGCAGCCAGGAAATGGATATTCCTGAGGGTGCCACCGTTGTGGACTACGAAGACGACAAGTACAAGGGCAAACGGATCACGGCAGTGAACCTCGACCCGGCCAAGCTGGCCGAGTCGTCCAGCTCGGAGAACCCTTTTGACCTGAAAAGGGACGGCGACTTCTACATCATGTCGATGGGAAGCGTCACAGGCACTGATGCCAGTGATCCCCAGGCCTCCAGCATGGCCAAGTCAATGTTCGACGAAGCCTCCGTCAAGTTCACCTTCCCCGGGAAGGTTGTGGAGGCCAAGGGCGCAGTTGTCGACGGCAACACGGCGACTTTTGACATGCTCTCGGTCAACGAAACGGCAGTGCAGGTGAAGGCTGAGGCCAACCCCGGGATACCAATGTGGATCATCTGGACCCTGGTGGCTGTCCTGGTGGTCGCCGCGGCGTTGGTCCTGCTGTTCGTGCTCTTGCGGAGGAATTCCTCCAGAAAGTCGCCGGCGCTCGCAGGGGCCGCACCCAACGGCCCGGTCTGGAACGGCCAGCCCCAGCAGGGCTACGCAGGCCAGCCGGCTTACCCTGCCCAGCAGCAGGGTTACGCCGCGCCCCAGCCGCCGGTCGGGCCTTCAGCCCAACCGCCGCAGCAGGACTGGGCAGGCCAGGGCTACAGGCCAGGAACACAGCAGGCACCCCAGGCAGGCGCTGCGCACGACGACGGCCAGGTACCTCCGCCGCCCACCGCGCCACCGGCGTCGGGGGCCTAGGAGCGCAGGCGGGTTGCCGCCGTCGGACTCTTGACCTGCGGGGGTTAAACCACGCCGGTGCGCTTCAACTAGACTGAAGGGTAGTGCCCGCCGTCCGCGGTGAGCACTACCCTTTCGTTTTGCAGGCCTGCCTTGCCGGCCGCTCCCAACTCGTAGCTAAGAACAGTAGATGACTGACACTTTGCCAGGCGCCTCCATCCCGAATCCGCTGGATGAGGCCGCCATCAACGCCGCCGTCGAGGACGCCATCGCCGCTATTGGGGCAGCTTCCTCCCTTGATGAACTCAAGGCTGTCCGCCTTGCCCACACGGGCGAGAAGTCGCCCTTGAGCCTGGCCAACCGCGAAATCGGTGGCTTGGCCAAGGAGCACAAGGCGGCCGCCGGTAAGCTCATGGGCTCCTCGCGCGGCAGGGTCAACCAGGCGCTCGCCGCCAGGACCCAGGTGCTTGAAGCAGAGAATGACGCCCGCATCCTGATCGAGGAAACGGTTGACGTCACCGCGGCCCCCCGTCGGCGTCGTGCCGGTGCGCGCCACCCGCTGTCCACCCTGCAGGACCGGGTGTCGGACATCTTCGTTGGCATGGGCTGGGAAATCGCCGAGGGCCCCGAGGTCGAATCCGAGTGGTTCAACTTCGATGCGTTGAACTTCAAGCCTGACCACCCGGCACGCGAAATGCAGGACACGTTCTTCGTGGAGCCCCCTGAAGCACACCTGCTCATGCGCACCCACACTTCTCCGGTGCAGGTCCGTTCGATGCTGGAGCGCGAGGTGCCCATCTACGTGCTGTGCCCGGGCAAGGTGTTCCGCACCGATGAGCTCGATGCCACGCACACGCCCGTCTTCCACCAGTTCGAGGGCCTGGCCATCGACAAGAACCTCAGCATGGCGGACCTCCGCGGCACCCTGGAGCACTTCGCGCGCCAGATGTTCGGAGATGAGGCTTCCATCCGATTGCGCCCCAACTACTTCCCGTTCACGGAGCCGTCTGCGGAGCTGGATATCTGGCACCCCGGCGCCAAGGGTGGCCCGCGGTGGATCGAATGGGGTGGCTGCGGCATGGTCAATCCCAACGTCCTCCGGGCGGCCGGTATCGACCCGGATGTCTATTCAGGTTTTGCCTTCGGTATGGGCATTGAGCGCACGCTCATGTTCCGCAACGAAGTCGGCGACATGCGCGACATGATCGAGGGCGATGTACGTTTCAGCGAGCACTTCGGGATGGAGATCTAACAGTGCGTATCCCACTTTCCTGGCTGCGTGAATTCGCGCAGGTTCCGGCCGACGCAACGGCCGAAGACGTCATGGCGGACCTGGTCAAGGTCGGCTTCGAAGAAGAAGACGTGCACCGTCCCACGGACGAGCTCAAGGGGCCGATCGTTGTTGGCCAGGTCCTGAGCCTGGTCAAGGAACCGCAGACCAACGGCAAGACCATCAACTGGTGCCAGGTCCGCGTCGTTCCGGAAGGACAGGAGCAGACCCTCACCGGCAAGGGCATCGACCCCTCGGGTGTGCAGGGCATTATCTGCGGTGCCCATAACTTTGTTGAAGGCGACAAGGTGGTAGTCACCCTGCCTGGCGCTGTCCTGCCTGGCAACTTCCAGATCTCCGCCCGCAAAACCTACGGACACCTGTCTGCGGGCATGATCGCTTCCGTCCGCGAGCTGGGCATCGGCGATGACCATGACGGTATCCTCGTCCTCTCCCGCATTGGACTTGACCCGGAAATCGGTACCGACGCGATGGAACTGCTGGGTCTCTATGACCAGGCAGCCGAAATCAACGTCACGCCGGACCGTGGTTACGCGTTCTCCATCCGTGGCGTTGCCCGGGAGTACGCCCATGCCACTGGAACGTCCTTCGTGGACCCCGCGTCCAAAGTCAACGCGCCTGCCTCCCTGCAGGGTGGTTACGGCGTGAAGCTTAACGATGACGCGCCCATTTACGGCAAGCCTGGCTGCGACCGCTTTGTTGCCCGCACCGTGCGGGGCGTGGATGCTTCCCGTCCCACCCCGCCGTGGATGTCCTCGCGCCTTCGCCTCGCCGGCGTGCGGAGCATCTCGCTGCCCGTGGATATTTCCAACTACGTCATGCTGGAGCTGGGTCAACCCAACCACTGCTACGACCTCGACAAGCTGTCGGGCGACATCGTTGTCCGCCGGGCTGTCGCAGGGGAGAAGATCACTACCCTCGACGACAAGGAACGTACGCTCGACGTCGAGGACCTGCTGATCACAGATGACTCCGGTGCCATCGGCATTGCCGGTGTCATGGGCGGTGCGCACACGGAGGTATCCGATTCCACCACGAACATCCTGGTGGAGGCGGCGCACTTTGATGAAGTGTCCATTGCCCGCTCCCGCCGTCGACACAAGCTGCCGTCCGAAGCGTCCAAGCGTTTCGAGCGTGGCGTTGACTGGCACGTAGCCAACATTGCCGCGCAGCGCGTGGTGGATCTCCTGGTGGAACTCGCCGGTGGTACAGCGGACCAGGCCGGTACCGACGTCGGGACCGCGCCTGACGCCGTCGTGATCGACCTGCCGGCAGGGTTCGCTTCGGCCCGGATCGGCATCGACTTCACCGAAGAGCAGATCACCACGTCCTTGGAGGACCTGGGAGCCGCCGTGGAGAAGACCGTTACCGGATACCGCGTCACCGCCCCCAGCTGGCGCAACGACCTTGAAACCAAGGAAGACCTCTCCGAGGAAATCGCGCGCCTTGTGGGCTACGACAACATTCCGGCGACCTTGCCGGTGGCTCCTCCGGGGCGTGGCTTGAGCCGCACGCAGCAGCAGAAGCGTCGCGTAGTGCAGGCGCTGGCTGATGCCGGACTGACCGAGGTGCTGTCCTACCCCTTCGTCACGAAGGCTGCCAACGACACGTTCGGCGTGGCGGAGGAAGGCGCGCAGCGCCCGGCACTGAAGCTAGCCAACCCGATCAGCGAGGAACACGGCTACCTCCGTACCTCCATCCTGCCGGGCCTTATCGAGGTCGCCCGCCGGAACCACTCGCGCGGATTCCGCGATCTTGCGCTCTATGAGGCCGGCTCGGTCTTCCTCCCGGGTGACAGGCTCGGAACCGAATCCATCCCGCCGCTGGGCGCCAAGCCCAGCGATGAGGTTCTGGATGCGCTGTACGACGGCGTCCCTCACCAGCCGCTGCACATCGGCGCTGTCCTCACCGGCCATGACTCTCCGGCCGCTGCCACGCACAAGCCGCGTGCCTGGGATTGGGCGGACGCCGTTGATGTCGCGAGGCTGATCGCCGACGTCCTTGGTATCGAAGTGGTAGTCAGCCAGGGCAGCCACCAGGCGTTCCACCCTGGGCGTGCCGCCCAGCTCGCGCTGCGCAACGGCGATGTCGTTGGTTACGCTGGGGAACTCCACCCCAAGCTCCTGGCTTCGCACGACATGCCGGCCCGTTCCGTGGCTGTCGAGGTTAACGTTGAGGCGTTGTTCGACGCTGCTGCCGACGTCATTGTCGCCAAGCACATCTCCGGGTTCCCGGTGGCGACGCAGGACGTTGCCTTGGTGGTTCCGCAGGAGGTGCCCGCTGACCAGGTTCTTTCTGCGCTCCGCGAAGGTGCCGGAGAGCTGCTTGAGGACGTTGCGTTGTTCGATGTCTACGTTGGTCCGGGCATCGACGACGGTAAGAAGTCCTTGGCCTTCGGCCTCCGGTTCAGGGCAAACGACCGCACGCTGACGGCGGACGAGGCATCCGAAGCCCGCGCCGCGGCCGTGGCCGTGGCGGCTGAACGCTTCGGAGCCGTCCAGCGCTAGTCTCCTTCCTGTAAAACCCCGGGACTTCGGTCCCGGGGTTTTCTTTTACCGAGATTCGACTCCCAACATCTTGACAGACTATTCACGCCTGTATGACAGTTTTGTCATACACATGTGAAACATGTGTATCACATCCCTCGCGCGGCTCCACTGGAGCTGCTCTTTGAAAGGTACCCATGAAAAAGCAGAAGCTTGCTGTGCTTGTCGGAGCTGCGGTTGTGGCCCTGACATCCTCGCTGACCGGAGCAGCCGTAGCGTCAGAGCCGACGCCTACAGTCGCCAACTCCGGTTTCCAACCGGTGTCGCACGCCGTGGACAAGACACAGACTTCCGGTTCCGCGGCCTCCCCGTTGGCCGACAGGTACAGCCTTGCAATGCCCTCCAAGAACGGCGGCGCGTCCACGGACTCAGTCATCGGCGCTGATGGCAGGGTCCGGATCACCGACACCACTGCTGCACCAAACCGCTCCATCGTGCAGATCGAATTCAATGGCGGATACATCTGTTCCGGGGCGCTCATCTCGGCTGACACCGTGTTGACCGCTGGCCATTGCGTGCATGAAGGCGGCACCGGCTCGTCGGCCGACTACTCCTGGGGCGTCAAGGTAGCGCCCGGCCGCAACGGGGCAACAGACCCCTACGGCAGCTGTGGGGCCAGCAAGATCTACACGGACCAGCGCTGGATCGATTCGGCAAACACCAACGCGGGCTGGGGCGTCATCAAACTCGACTGCACTGTGGGCAACACCACCGGTTGGTTGAACTATGCTGGCACCACCGCCAGCCTGAACGGAACCAGCGCCACGGTCAGGGGCTATCCCGGCGACAAGGCTTTCGGCACCATGTGGTCGATGACCGGAACCATCGACAGCACGCAGACCGAGAAGGTGTTCTACAAAATGGACACGTACGGTGGCCAGAGCGGTGCGCCCGTCTACAACAGCAGCAACACCATCGTGGCCATCCACACCAACGGCGGCAGCTCGAATTCGGGAACCCGCATCACGCCGACCTTGGCGAACTACCTTACATCAGTGAAGTAGCCCGGTTGGGTTAACCCGCGCGCAGTGTTCGCCGCAACCCATCATGCGGGGAACACTGCCGCTAGGAGGGCCATCTGCGCATTGTGCTGTTGACGAGGCCGATGAGGACCGCAGTCCACCAGCAGGCCTGTGAGATCCCCGCCGTGATCATGAGCCTGATCCTTAGTCGCCTGGCCAAGTCCACGAATCGTGTTCCCGGGGGGTGGGTGAATAATTGTCGGAGAGCGGGGTGCATGAACACGCCGTTGAGCATCATGACAAGGACGCACACAAGCTTGACCCAGGTGAGCGGGCTGCCGGGATCGGGCCTTATCAATGCACCGGATATCAGCAGCAGTGCCAGTCCTCCCCAAATCAGGGGTTTGACCGCCGATTCCAATGACGCCGGCGCGCGCAGCGACGTTCTCCCGAGGAGCCAAAGGACGCCAAGCCAGTCGACCACCAGGACGGCTCCGAAGGCCACCACCAACGACGGGATATGCACGGCAAGACCAATGCGCTGAATATCAGGACCGAAATCAAAGGTGCAACCAACCAGCAGGGAGTCGGCCCAGGCCAAGGAGCAAAGGACTGCAGGCAGCAAGGGGCTGAACTTTGGTTGGCCTTGGTCCGGTACGGCCGCTGCGGCCGCCACCGCGGCCAGGTTTTCGCGCCACTTCAGGTAACCGGTAGGGCCGATCGTGGGTTCAAGTTGTACGGTCCGCCCGTACTTCCGCTGGGTGTCGGCATTAAAGAAGGCGTCTGTGCTCACGGGTATTGTCCTGACGATCCTGTCCTCTTTGAAGAAGACAAACAGAGCCGGCGCGGTCGTATGGATTTCCCTGCTTTCCGGCTCCTCAGCAAAAGCTTGCTCGATTGCTTGGTCAGTCCTGGCCCCGGTAACAAAGCCCACGTGGTCCCACGCGAAATCCGTGACCTCACTGAGCCTTAATATGGTCCCGGTGTTGGCAGCTTCAAGAACAACGGCGTTGAGTAACCTGTCTGTTTCGAGCAATTCACATGCTTTCTGTTCAACCAAGTGGTGCGCAGAACGCACACCATTTATACATGTGTGCCAGTTCGACGTTCGTGACGCGTGATGTTGGATCGCAGGGGTTGGGGGGCCACACTTTCGGGAGTCATAATTGGTGTGACCCACTACGGGGGAGCTGAGGCAGGTGGGCAAACCCTTGCGGGACTTCGAATTCGATGAGCGCGATCTGCGGTTGCTGCACGCCCTGCAGGTACGGCCGCGCGCCCCATGGACTGCCTTGTCCTCAATCGTCGGTGCGGATGCAGTCACCTTGGCCCGACGATGGGCTGTTCTCCATGACACCGGCCTGGCTTGGATGACGTCCTATCGGGGCGAGGGGGCCAGGTCCGTAGGGGCGGTGGTGGAGATCAGCTGCATCCCCTCGACGTTGGCAGGGATTGTCAATGACTTGGCCCGGGAGCGGGTGGTCATCACCATCGATCAGACGGCCGGAAGCCGGGACCTGGTGTTGTGCGTGCTGTGTGCATCGGAAGCCGAACTGACAGCGTTTCTCCTGGAAAAGCTGCCCACCTTTTCAGGAATCACCAGCACCCGGACCCACCGGATTATCCGGATTCTCACGGATGCGCGGAATTGGCGGTTGAAGTCGCTGCACGAGAACGACGTCAGGGCCCTGGAACGGGCGGTGCCTCCGCCGCACGCCGGCAAGTCCTTGGTTCCGGACTCCGTGGAGGAAGAACTGACGCGTATTCTCCTCATCGAGGGACGGGCTTCAGTATCTGACCTGGCGCAATGGCTTCGCATCAGCCCGGCGCGGGCGAAAAGTGCGCTCTCAAACATCCTGAGCGCCCAGCGGGTTGTGGTGCGGCTTGATATTGCGCGAACGTTCTCACCGTGGCCGGTCAGCGTCTGGTATTTCCTGCGGGTGCCACCCGCGAAGGTCGACGGTGTCGCTGCGGGCCTGGCCGGGTTGGATGTCGCACGGCTGGTCGCCACGACCGGAGGCCAGTATTCCTTGGTGTTGTCGGTATGGTTGAGGCGCGTCGAGGATATGGCCGCGCTGGAGCGGCAGTTGGGCGAACGATTGCCGTATGTGGAGATCGAGGACCGGTCCATAGTTCTCCGAACACCTAAGCACATGGGCAAGCGCCTGTATCCGGACGGCAGGAGGATAGTGTGAAGCCGGTCCAGGCAAGACTGCGCCTGACCTGAAGGAGAGCTGCAAAGGAGATCCGTGGAAATCCCGGTGCTGGAGATGCACAGGCTCAGTGACGTGCACCTTGATGCCAACCTGCACGTGCAGCTGGGCGACCCCGCGCACCAGCGGGCCCTCCGCTTCGCCAAACCGGGGGACCGTGAAGAATTCGTCGCGGGCCGGCTGGCCCTTCTGAATTTTGCCGCCTCGCTCCTCGACGTCAATCCCAACCGGCTCACGTCTGATTACCGCTGCCCGCAGTGCGGTCCCGGCCAGGACCACGGCCGGCCCGGTTTCATGCTCGACGGCGGTCCCGCACCTTTGGCGCTCAGCGCCTCCCGGGCGTCGGGCTGGGTGCTGCTGTCCGGCGTCGTGCATCCAACGGAGGACTTCCGGCTGGGAGTGGACCTGGAAGCGGTTGGCAGAGTTGGCTTCGTCGGCTTTGATGACCTGGCGCTGACAGGCAGCGAGAAGCGTTTCCTGGCTTCCATCCCGGACCGGGACCAAGCTACGCTGCGGGCCCGGCTTTGGGCACGCAAGGAAGCTTGGCTGAAAATGATCGGCGAAGGGCTGCGGCATAACCCCGCTGAGCTGGATGTGCTGGACCGGCCTGGACTGCGCGATGTTACCGAAAGGGAACTGCCTGCCGGGCAACCGAGGGGACTGGTTGCCGCCCTGGCCCTGGACTAACGCGCTGAGGGCAGCGCGGGCAGGGCGGCCTCGTAGAGCCACGGCTGCAGGATCGACACGGCATCGAAGCCTGGAATGAAAGCGTCTGCAGCGGCAGTGAACGATTCCGTCGATACCGTCCCGTGCCGGTTCTTAGCGGTCCAATGCTGGAGGAAAGCAAAGAATGCCTCATCCCCGGCTGCCATCCGCAGCGCATGAACAGCCAAAGCCCCGCGCTTGTAGACCCTGTCATCGAACATGAGCTCCGGGCCGGGGTCACCGACCAGCAGGTCCTGTGGCCCTGCGTCGAGCTTCTTCCACGCAGCCGTTGCCCGCGCGTCAACGGTCATGGTCCCCGACTCTTCGGACCACAGCCATTCGGCGTAGCAGGCGAATCCCTCGTGGAGCCAGATGTCTTTCCAGTTGCCGGCTGTCAACGAATTCCCGAACCACTGGTGGGAAAGCTCATGGGCGATCAGCCGCTGGGAGTCCCATGCATCCTTCATATGGTTACGCCCGAAGATGGAGACCGTTTGGGCTTCCAACGGTATTTCCAGTTCATCCTCCGTGACCACTGACGTGTAGTCGGTGAACGGGTACGGACCGAAGCAATCCTCGAACGTTTTCATCATGTCCGGCTGGCGTCGCAGGCCCGCCAAAGCATCCGAAGCCATGTCGGCTGAGACCGCTACAAACTGGGGAACCCGGTGATGACCATCCTCCGCCCGAAGCGGAACTGTGATGTACCGGCCAATTTGAACCGTGGCAAGGTACGTTGCCATGGGCTCGACTTGCTCGTACACCCAGGTTTCCCGGCTGGACTTGCGGGAGCGGGACACGAGCTTGCCGTTGCAGACCGGCCGGTAGTTGTCGTCGGTAGTGACGGAGATGAGGAAGCTGGACTTGAAGCGCGGGTGGTCATTGCAGGGGAACCAGGATGCTGCGCCGTTCGGCTGGCCGGCAACCAGCACGCCGTCGTTCAGTTCCTCCCACCCGACATCTCCCCACAGTCCGCGGCGCGGTTGCGGGTTACCCTCATAGCGGATCTCCAGCGTGAACAGTTGCCCCGGTTTGAGCGAGGACGCGGGAGTGAGCACCAGATGCTCTGCCCTGTGGATGAATTTCTGCAGTTTCCTCCCGTCCAACTGGATCTTGGACGCCCGCAACCCCACAAGGTCCAGCACCACCTGGGTGGTCGCCTCAAGGGCAGTGCAGTGCAGGACTGCCCGGCCGATCAGCTTGTTGCTGCCCAGCCTGACGTCGAGGTCCAACTCGTACCTGTCCACCCGGTAGCCCGTGCTGCCGTGATCCAGGGTGTAGGGGTCGGTGCTTGGGGTGCTGATGGGTGCAGTCATTAGCTCCCAATCTACTTGAGGCGGGGCGCTTCTGCAGTCGGACCCACCCACGGGCTCACCGGGTTGCCCATCCAGTACGTCCCTGCGGGGACAGTCTCACCGCGCATGACCAACGACGCCGGTCCAACAGTTCCGCCGTCACCGATACTGGCCGCGGGAAGGATGACGCCGTGCGGGCCCATCGTGGCACCGTTGCCCAGTGTCACCGTATCCAGGCTCATGACGCGGTCGTGGAACAGGTGGGTTTGGACTACACAACCGCGGTTGACGGTGGAGTTCTCGCCGAGCGTTACAAGATCGGCTTCGGGGAGCCAGTAGCTCTCGCACCAGGTCCCGCGGCCGATCCTGGCGCCAAGCCCGCGGAGCCACCACACCAGGGCCGGGGTTCCGGCCGCCGAGCGGGCAAACCACGGCGCACTCACCATCTCGATGAACGTGTCCACCACCTCGTTGCGCCAGATGAAGGAACTCCATAGGGGGTGTTCGCCGGATCTTATGGTTCCCACCAGAGTCCATTTGGCGATCACCGAGCTGAGTGCGGCCACGGCACCTGCCGCCAGCATGACAACGCCGCCAAGCAGCGCCGCGATCCAGTAGCCCCAGCCCCGTGCGATCCAGTCCAGGGTCACCATGACGGCCACGGCAATGGCTACCGTGATGACAACGGGAACCAAGCGGAAGAGCTCCCACAGTGCACGGGCCAGTTTCAGCTTGAAGGGCGGTTGGAAGGTGCGGCTCTGATCGGCGTCGACGGCGGTGCGGCGCAACCTGACAGGCGGACTGCCGAGCCAGGACGTTCCGGATTTCGCCTTGGCTGGCGTGGCAGAGAGGACCGCCACGAGGGAGTTCTTTGGAACGTTGCGTCCTGCGGCCGTCATGCCGGAGTTGCCAAGGAAGGAGCGCTTGCCAATCTTGGCAGGAGCGATCTTCATCCACCCACCGCCCAGTTCGTAGGACGCCACCATGGTGTCGTCGGCAAGGAAGGCGCCATCACCGATGGTGGTCATCCGGGGCACCAGTAACACGGTGGAGGCCTCGACATTCTTACCTACCTTGGCGCCGAGCAATCGGAGCCACGCGGGGGTGAACAGGCTGGCGTAAATGGGGAACAGGAGATCACGGGCCATGTCCAGCAGTCGTTCAGTAGCCCACACCTGCCAGCCGACCCGGCTGCGGACCCGGTAGTACCCTTCCTTGAGGCCCAAGCCCAGCAGTCGCGTCACCAAAAGGACCAGGAGGAGGTTTCCCAGGAACCAGACCAGCGCTGCCAATGGCACGGACAGGGCAATCTGCGGGACAGCACTTTCCAACGAGTCATGCCCTCGAATGAAGGCAAGGATCACCAGGGCACCTGCGAAAGCTGAGAGGTAGGGGATCAGGGACAGCAAGGCCGAGGCGGCCGCAAAGGCGAAAAGCCATAGCCGATCGACTGCGGAACGTCGAACTGCTGCCTCCGGCCAGTCGTGCTTCGCCTTTCCCCGCCGTTGGGCAGGTGAGCCCGCCATCAGATGGCCCGCTTTGACCTTGCCGAAAACAGCGGAGCCGGGCTCGACGTGGGCCCCGGCGCCGATGGTTGCCCCGGGCATGAGCGTGCTTCGCGATCCCACCACCGCGCCCGCTCCGACGTGGACTTGGCCGATATGGACCCAGTCGCCGTCCACCCACCAGCCGGAAAGGTCAACTTCCGGCTCAATGTTGGCCCCGTTTCCCAAGGACAGGAGCCCGGTGACAGGCGGCAGAGAGTGCAGGTGCACGTCCCTTCCGATCCGCGCGCCAAGTGCCCGTGCGTAGTAGGGAACGAACGGGGCGCTGGCCAGGCCGATGGCACCGGAAAGGTCCTGAATTTGTTCGGCAAGCCACAGCCGGAGGTGTGTTTTACCGGAACGGGGATAGGTTCCTGGTTGGATTCTTCCGAGCAGGATTCTGGCTGCCAGCACCGAGATTGCCATCCGGCCCAGGGGACTGACGAAGACCAGCCAGGACAGCCCGATCCACCACCAGGACACCACGGGAGCGGCGGTGAAACCGGCAAAGGCGCCCAGCAGGTTGTTGGCAGCCATGAGGTAGGTGAGCCACCGCATTCCCACCAGGATGTGCAACGGCACTCCCATAAGTATCTGGAAGATCTGCGACTTCAGGGCCGTGGGCCGGACGGTGCGCTCCGCAGCGTGACCCGGCGTGCCGCCGTCGGGCAATGACTGCCGGGCGGCGTCGATCAGGGCGCCGACGCGCGGTGTCGCGTAGATGTCGGCCACAGTAATCGTGGGATAGCGGACACGGAGAGCCGACACGAGCTGGGCAGCGGCGAGGGAGCCGCCGCCATAGGCGAAGAAGTCTGCATCGAGGGACAAAACCGGGCTGCCCAGGACGGCCTCCCACTGGTCAACAATCCAGCGCGCGTCATCGGGAAGGTTCAGCGGAGCATTGTCGGCATCGGCGGATGCGGCTCCCGCCAGAGGCCAGGGGAGTGCATGGCGGTCTACCTTGCCGCTGGTCTTGGTGGGCAGCGACTCAACCATGGTCAGCAGGGGAACCAGGGCCGCAGGCAGACTTTCGGTGAGCATCGTTCGAGCATCGTCAAGGTTGAGGTTCACGCCCTCTGCGGGGGCCAGGTAACCCACCAGGATCTGGTTGCCGGCAGCTGTGGTCTGGACGGCAGCGGCGGCGCCCGCCACTCCCGGCAAGGACTGCAGCGCGGCATCAACCTCACCCAGCTCAATCCGGCGTCCACCGAGCTTCACCTGTTCATCGGCCCGGCCCATGAAGATCAGGCCCTCGGCTTCGTACCGCACCAGGTCCCCGGAGCGGTACGCGCGGTCCCACGCCAGCGTCGGCATGGGAGCGTACTTCCCGGCATCCTTGGCGGGATCCAGGTAGCGGGCAAGGCCGACGCCGCCGATGATCAGTTCGCCGATCCCGCCTTCGGCCACCGGAACGCCGTCGGAGTCGACGACGGCGAGGTCCCAGCCATCAAGCGGCAGGCCGATCCGGACGGGACCGGGTCCGCCCAGGGGAGCAGCGCAGGCAACGACAGTGGCTTCTGTGGGTCCGTACGTATTCCACACTTCGCGGCCGTCCACGGCGAGCCGCTCGGCCAGTTCGGGTGGGCAGGCTTCGCCGCCGAAGATGAGGAGCCGGACGTTTTCCAACGCCTCGGCCGGCCAGAGGGCTGCAAGCGTGGGCACAGTGGACACCACTGTGATCCCGTGGTTGATGAGCCACGGGCCCAGGTCCATGCCGGTTCGCACCAACGCCCGGGGAGCCGGGACGAGACACGCGCCATGCCGCCAGGCGAGCCACATTTCTTCGCAGGAGGCGTCAAAAGCCACTGACAGGCCCGCGAGCACCCGGTCCTGGGGACCAATGGGTTCGGCCTGGAGGAAAAGCCGGGCTTCGGCGTCCACGAAGGCAGCTGATGAACGGTGTTTGACAGCCACACCCTTGGGTGTGCCGGTGGAGCCCGAGGTGAAGATGATCCACGAATCGTCGTCCGGGCCCGGCCTGCCGGGCCCGGCAACGGGGTCCTGCGCAGCTTCGGAAAGGTGGACGTCGAGTCCTGCACCAATGACCGCTGCCACCTTCGCCTCGCCAAATACAAGGCGGGCGCGTTCGTCGGGATCGTCGGCATCCACTGGCACGTAGGCGGCTCCGGCCATGAGGATGCCGAGGATGGCGATGTAGAGCTCGTTGGTTCCTGACGGGATGCGGACGCCGATTTTCACGCCGGGTCCCAGTCCGGCCGCGTTCAGGGTGCGCGCGAAGGACTTCACCGAGGCGAGCAGTTCGGTGTAGCTCAGCGACTTGTGGCCGTCGTCCAGTGCCGAGGACTCCGGGAAGGATGCCACCGTTGCTTCCAGGATGTCCACGAGGGTACGTTCGGCAGGTGCTGCGGCGCCGCCCGGCAGTTGCGGGCGGTAGGTAGTCAGGGCAGGCGACTGCCCGGCCCCCACGGAATGATCTGTGCTCACAGGGTCAGCTTTTCCCAGGAAGGTGAACAAAAGGTGTCGGTGGTTTCCTTCCCGTCATAGTTCCTTCTTCTGCTGTTGGCCTGAGAGTCACCACGAGTTTGGGGAGCCGGGCGCTGATCTTAGGGCACCAGCAGGACTTTGCCGGTGGTCCGCCGGCCCTCCAGATCACGGTGGGCTTGGGCAGCCTCAGCCAGGGGGTATGTGGCACCAACCCTCACAGCGAGAGTGCCGTTGGCAGCGGCGTCGAAAATTTCGGCAGAGCGCCACCGGCGTTCCTGGGCATTTTGAACGAAGTGCGCGATGGTGGGCCGGGTCAGGGTCAGGGATCCGGCTGCGTTCAACCGCTGGGGGTCAAAGGGTGGCACAGGTCCCGAGGCTGCGCCGAAAAGCACCATGGCGCCACGGATCCGCAGGCTCTTCAGGGACTCGTCAAAGGTGTCTTTGCCAACGCCGTCGTACACCACGTTGACGCCCTCACCGTCGGTGAGTTCGCGCACCTTGTCGGCGAAGCCCTCATAGCGGAGGACCTCATCGGCGCCCGCCAGGGTGGACAGGTCGGCCTTCTCATCACTGGAGACGGTCGTGATGACGCGGGCTCCGCGTGCCTTCAGCAGCTGCGTCAACAGCAGGCCCACGCCGCCGGCCCCTGCGTGCAGCAGGACAGTGTGGCCGGGCTCCACCCGAAAAGACGAGTTCATCAAGTAGTGGGCCGTGATTCCCTGCAGCGGCAGGGCGGCTGCCGTGTGGTCGTCGACGCCGGCGGGCACCGGAAGTGCTTTGGCCGCTTCCACGAGGGCGTACTCCGCGTACGTCCTGGTCCCTTCTGCCGTGGCCACGCGGTCGCCCACCGTGAATTCTTCGACACCATCGCCGACCGCCTCCACGACACCTGCTGCTTCGGCGCCGGGAGTGAAGGGGTAGTCCACTTTGTAGGTGCCGTTGCGCTGGTAGGTCTCGATGAAGTTGACGCCGGTCGCGGCGACTTTGATCAGCAGCTGTCCGTGGCCCGGTGCCGGCACTTCGACGGAAGCGTACTCAAGGACCTCGGGTCCTCCCGCTTGCTGTGCAACGATGGCGTGCGTCATGGTGGCTCCTAACTCCGGGGCGGTCCTTCCGGTGCCCGGTTCCAGGATCCATCCTAGGGAGGTAAGGACCTTCCTTGTCGAACGCCTAGAAGCGTCCGTGCGTCGAAGCTACGGGGCAGTCGAAGCCACGGCCGGCTGCCAGGCCCACGTCATTGAGGTACCGGACCACGATACCGTAAGACTGCACCAGGGTTGTTTCGGTGTAGGGGATGGAATGCTTGGCGCAAAATTCGCGCACGATCGCTGATGCTTTGTGGAGCTGGGGCCGCGCCATATCCGGGAACAGGTGGTGCTCCACCTGGCGGTTGAGGCCGCCGAGGAGGAAGTCCATGAAGCGTCCGCCGGAAATGTTGCGCGAGGTCAGGATCTGACGGTTGAGGAAGTCTACCCGGCTGTCTTTCGGAAGGACGGGCATGCCCTTGTGGTTGGGCGCGAACGAGGCCCCCATGTAAAAGCCGTAGACCATGATTTGGACGCCAAGGAAGGCAAAGGCCATTCCTATGGGCAAGAACGTGAAGGCCAGGACAGGGAGGGCGCTAAGCCTCGCCACAAGGATGGGAGTCTCAACCCAGCGGTGGCGAACGTTCTGCTTCCCGAAGACAAAGCGCAAGGAATCGAACTGGAGGCTCAGTCCAAGCAGTGTCAGGAGCGGGAAGAAGAACCAGCCCTGCTTCTTGGTCAGGAACGCCAGGCGCCCCTTTCGTTCAGCCGCGGCATCTTCGTGGAAGACCAGGGCGTTGTTCCGGATGTCCGGGTCCTTGGAGATGACATTGGGATGGTTGTGGTGGGCGCCGTGTTTCTGTTCCCACCAGGAGTAGCTGATGCCGGCCACTCCAGTGGCAAGGAGGCGGGCCGACCAGTCGTTTGCGCGGCGCGAGGCGAAGATCTGCTTGTGTCCGGCCTCATGGGCCAGAAAGCTCAACTGCGTGCACAGGATGCCGACGGCGGCCGCGATGAGCAGTTGGTACCAGGACTCGCCAATCAAGGCGAAGCCAAGCCATGTTCCGGCCATGAGAAGCATGAGGGCCACGAAGACCCAGATGTAGAAGCCGCTGCGACGTTCAAGGAGCCCTGCTGCTTTGACGGACTTGAGGAGCTCTGAGTAGCTCTGGACAACGGGATTTGGCTGAATTGCGCGTGCTTTGGGGCGCTCAGCGGTGGACGTGGGTGCCATGAATGTGCCCCGTATCGCTAACGGGCAACGCTGCAGCCGACGTTCGGACTGCACGGTCTGGATCACCCTTCATCAAGCATACGCTGACGAGCATGGCGAATGAGACAGCTCACACAGGCATGCATAAATATCGGGCAGCATGAATAATCTTGCTGTACAGTGGTGTTATGACTATTTCTGTTGCCGTCTCCGGTGCCAGCGGCTACGCCGGGGGAGAAGTGCTGCGTCTGCTGGCGAACCATCCCAACGTCACCATCGGCGCGATCACCGCGCACAGCAACGCCGGTTCCAGACTAGGGGAGTTGCAGCCGCATCTCCATGGTTTGGCCAGCCGGATCCTGGAAGAGACCACGGTGGAAAACCTGTCCGGTCACGATGTCGTGTTCCTGGCCCTGCCGCACGGGACCTCCGCCGGGATCGCAGCCCAGTTGCCGGAGGGAACTGTAGTCATCGACGCCGGTGCGGACCACCGTTTGCAGGATGCTTCGGCCTGGGAGAAGTTCTACGGCTCCGAGCACGCCGGCACCTGGCCTTACGGGCTGCCGGAACTGCCCGGCCAGCGTGAGGCGCTCAAAGGCGCCAAGCGGATCGCCGTACCCGGCTGCTACCCGACGTCGGCCCTGCTCGCCTTGACGCCCGGGTTCGCCAATAACCTCCTCTTGACGGACGACGTCGTCATCGTTTCCGCCTCCGGAACCTCGGGTGCCGGCAAGGCCGCCAAGGTCAACCTGATCGGGTCGGAGGTCATGGGTTCCATGAGCCCCTACGGCGTGGGTGGCGGTCATCGCCACACGCCGGAGATCGAACAAGGGCTCAGCAACGTCGCCGGCGAACCTGTAACGGTGTCCTTCACCCCGACTCTAGCCCCCATGAGCCGGGGCATCCTCACGACGGCGACTGCCAAGGTTGGGCATGGCGTCACCGAAGCCGAGCTTCGCCAGGCGTGGGCGGATGCTTACGACGACGAGCCTTTCGTCCACCTGCTGCCCGAAGGCCAGTGGCCCACCACCAAGTCGGTGCAGGGGTCCAACCACGCGGTCATGCAGCTTGCGTTCGATGCCCACGCGGGCCGTGTAATTGTCACTTGCGCCATCGACAACCTGACCAAAGGGACCGGCGGCGGAGCCGTGCAGTCCATGAACATTGCCCTCGGCCTGGATGAAACAGCCGGCCTGAACCTGCAGGGAGTTGCACCGTGACCATTACCGCCCCCAAGGGATTCCGTGCCGCTGGCATCAAGGCCGGCATCAAGGCCTCCGGCAAACCCGATCTGGCACTCGTCATCAACGACGGCCCCTCCAAGGCCGCCGCTGCAGTCTTCACCTCCAACCGGGTGGCAGCAGCGCCCGTGCACTGGTCCCGCCAAGTGGTCAGCGACGGTCGTGTGGACGCCGTTGTGCTGAACTCCGGTGGAGCCAATGCCTGCACAGGCCCGCAGGGCTTCCAGAACACCCATGCAACGGCCGAGAAAGTGGCAGAAGTGCTGGGAGTCTCAGCTTCCGACGTCGTCGTGTGCTCAACCGGGCTGATCGGCGAGCAGCTGCCCATGGACAAGATCCTTCCGGGCGTCGAGGCAGCCGCCAAGGAGCTCAGTGAGGTCGGCGGCAGCGCCGCAGCCACTGCGATCATGACCACCGACAGCGTCTCCAAGGAAGCCGTCTTCACCGGCAAGGACGCTGAGGGCAAACCGTACACAGTAGGCGGGATCGCCAAGGGTGCGGGCATGCTCGCCCCCGGCCTGGCCACCATGCTGGTGGTTCTGACGACGGACGCCGAAGTACCGGCCAATGAGCTCGATGTTGTGCTTCGGGATGCCACGCGCGTCACGTTCGACCGGGCCGATTCGGACGGCTGCATGTCCACGAACGACACGGTGGTGCTGTTGGCCTCCGGCGCCTCCGAAGCATTGCCGTCGGCAGAACAGTTGACCGAAGCGGTGACCGCCGTGTGCGCCGAACTGGCCCGCAAGCTCATTGGCGACGCCGAAGGTGCCAGCCACGACATCGCCATCCGGACCTTCAATGCTGCCAGCGAACGTGACGCGGAAACCGTGGGCCGCTCGGTGGCCCGGTCCAACCTCTTCAAGGCCGCAATCTTTGGCAAGGACCCCAACTGGGGCCGCGTGTTGTCCGCTGTAGGGACCACGGATGCAGTCTTCGAAGCCGACCAGCTCAACGTTGCCATGAACGGCATCCAGATTTGCCGCAACGGCGCCATCGGCGATGACCGCAACTTGGTGGACCTGGAACCACGCGAAGTGCTCGTCGAAATCGATCTCCAGGCCGGAGACGCCGAAGCGACCATCTGGACCAACGACCTCACGCACGACTACGTGCATGAGAACAGCGCGTACTCGAGCTGAGCGGAATGACAATGACTGCGCACACCCGCGAAAACACGTCCATGAGTGCGGCACAGGACAAAGCGGCAACACTGATCGAGGCCTTGCCGTGGATCCAGCGCTTCGCTGGAACCACAATGGTGATCAAGTACGGTGGCAACGCGATGGTGAACGATGACCTACGCCGCGCCTTTGCCGAGGACATTGTGTTCCTCCACCATGTCGGCATCCACCCGGTGGTTGTCCACGGTGGCGGCCCCCAGATCAACTCCATGCTCGGCAGGCTCGGTATCGAGTCCGAGTTCAAGGGCGGCCTGCGGGTCACCACCCCCGAAGCCATGGATGTTGTCCGGATGGTCCTCACGGGCCAGGTCGGCCGCGAACTTGTGGGCCTGATCAACTCCCACGGCCCCTACGCCGTGGGCATGTCCGGCGAAGACGGCGGCCTTCTGCGTGCCGTGCGCACCGGCACCGTGGTGGACGGCGAGGAAGTGGACCTGGGCCTTGTTGGCGAAGTCGTGGGCGTGGATCCAGCAGGCATCAAGGACATCCTCGACGCCGGTCGCATCCCCGTGATCTCCACCGTCGCCCCGGAAATCACTGAGGACGGCAACGGCTTCCAGACCACCGGCCAGGTCCTCAACGTCAACGCCGATACCGCCGCGGCTGCGGTCGCGTCAGCCTTGGGAGCCTCCAAGCTGGTCATCCTGACCGACGTCGAAGGCCTTTACGCGAACTGGCCGGACAAATCCTCGCTGATCTCCTCGCTGACCGCCTCAGAGCTCCGCGACATGCTCCCCAAGCTCGAATCCGGAATGATCCCCAAGATGGCCGCCTGCCTGAAAGCCATCGACGAAGGCGTGGAGCGCGCCCACATCGTCGACGGCCGACTGGCCCACTCGATGCTGCTGGAAACTTTTACGACGGCGGGCATCGGCACCCAGGTAGTACCCGACGAGGACGTGAACGCATGAGCACCAACGAAGCAGCAGTGGTCGAAACTCCGGCCGATGCCATCACCGGGCACAGCAGCGGTGCCGATTGGCTGGCCCGCTACTCGAGTTCCCTGATGGGCGTCTTCGGCACCCCGCAGCGGGTCCTGGTCCGCGGCGCAGGCTGCCTGGTGTGGGACGCTGACGGCAAGGAGTACCTGGACCTCCTCGGCGGCATCGCAGTGAACGCACTGGGCCATGCCCACCCGTTCGTTACCTCGGTCATTTCCAGCCAACTGGCCACGCTGGGGCACGTATCCAATTTCTTCACGAGCCCCACGCAGATCGCGCTCGCTGAAAAGCTGCTGGAACTGGCCAAGGCTCCGACAGGCTCCAAGGTCTTCTTCGCCAACTCCGGCACGGAGGCCAACGAAGCCGCCTTCAAACTGGCCCGCCGGAACAACGGCGATGGCAAGCGCACCAAGATCATCGCCCTTGAAGGCGCTTTCCACGGACGGACCATGGGTGCCCTGGCGCTCACGGCAAAAGAGGCCTACCGTGCGCCTTTCGAGCCTCTGCCCGGTGGCGTGGTCCACGTTCCGTTCGGCGACATCGAGGCCTTGCGTGCCGCCGTCGACGATTCCACTGCGGCCGTGTTCCTGGAACCAATCCAGGGTGAAGCGGGCGTCCGCCCCCTCAGCGCCGAATACCTGCAGGCTGCCCGCGAGGCCACCACCGCCGTTGGCGCACTCCTGATCCTTGACGAAGTCCAGACAGGCATTGGCCGGACCGGCAAGTGGCTGGCAAGCGAAGACGCCGGCATCGTTCCCGACGCCGTCACGCTCGCCAAGGGTCTTGGCGGCGGCTTCCCGATCGGCGCCTTGGTCACGTTCGGAAGTACGACGTCGGCCCTGCTCACCGCGGGGCAGCACGGCACCACCTTCGGTGGAAATCCGGTGGCCACTGCCGCCGCCCTGGCCACGCTTCATGCCATCGAAACCCAGGGCGTGCTGCAGCATGTCACCTCGGTTGGTGAGTACCTTCGCGAGGGGATTGCCGCCGTCGAGGGCGTTACCCAAGTCCGTGGCGAAGGTCTGCTGATCGGCTTCGACGTCGACTCGGACATCGCCCCCGCCATGGTGACTGCCGGCCTGGACGCGGGCTTCATCATCAACAGTCCCGGTCCCCGGACCATCCGCTTGGCGCCGCCGCTCATCCTGACCACCGAACAGACTGACCGTTTCCTGGCAGCCCTGCCTGACCTGATCGCTACGGCCACCGCCACCACCGCTAAGGACGCACAGTGAGCATTTCCACCCGTCACTTCCTCAAGGACACTGATCTCAGCCCGGCCGAACAGGCCGAAGTGCTTGAGTTGGCCGCCCGCATGAAAGCAGCACCGTACAGCGTGCAGCCTTTCGCCGGTGAGGGCAACGGCCGCAAGACGGTCGCCGTGATCTTTGACAAAACCTCTACCCGCACACGTGTTTCGTTCGCTACCGGCATTGCCGACATGGGTGGCAACGCCCTGATCATCAACCCCGGTGAAGCCCAGATCGGCCACAAGGAGTCCGTGGAGGACACCGCAAAGGTCCTGGAGCGCATGGTGTCCACCATCGTGTGGCGCACCGGCGCCCACTCGGGCCTGGTGGCAATGGCGGAGAACTCCAAGGTGCCCGTCATCAACGCGCTCTGCGACGACTACCACCCTTGCCAGCTCCTGGCCGACCTCCTGACCGTCAAGGAGCACAAAGGCGAACTCGCCGGACTGACCATGGCCTACCTGGGCGATGCCGCCAACAACATGGCGAACTCGTACCTGCTGGCCGGCGTCACGGCGGGAATGCACGTCCGGATTTCCGGTCCGGAGGGCTACCTTCCGGCGCCGGAAATCGTGGCCGCCGCTGAAGAGCGCGCCGCTGAAACCGGTGGTTCCGTCCTCATCACCAGCGAGGCCGCGGAAGCTCTCAAGGGTGCCGACGTCGTGGCCACCGACACGTGGGTGTCCATGGGTCAGGAAGCGGAGAAAGAAGCCCGCCTTCAGTTGTTCCGCGAGTACTCCGTGGATGAGGCAGCCATGGCACAGGCAGCGCCGGACGCCGTCGTGCTCCACTGCCTCCCGGCCTACCGCGGCTACGAGATTTCGGCGGGCGTCATCGACGGTCCGCAGTCCATCGTCTGGGACGAGGCCGAGAACCGCCTCCACGCCCAGAAGGCGCTCATGGCCTGGCTGATGCACCGTTCCGGACTTGCGTTCGTCGAGGGCCTCGCCCCCGTCGAAGGAACCGGCGAGAGCACGTTCTAGTGTCCACCAACCCCTCCGTTCCGGGTGCCAGTCCGGCCACCAAGACCGCCCGACAGGCACGCATCACAGCGATCCTGACGGGCGAATCCGTGCGTTCCCAGGCAGAGCTTGCAGCCCTGCTTGCAGACGACGGCGTCCAGGTCACCCAAGCCACACTGTCCCGCGACCTTGTGGAACTTGGCGCGGTGCGGGTCCGTGGCAAGGATGGAGCATTGGTGTACGCCGTCCCGGGGGAGGGCGGGGACCGGAACGCCAAGAGCGGCGTTACCCAGGAAATTCTCGATGCACGGCTGACACGGCTGTGCGGGGAACTGCTGGTTACGGCGGAGGCGTCGGGCAACATTGCGGTGCTCCGCACGCCTCCGGGAGCCGCCAACTTCCTGGCACTTGCGATCGACCACTCCGTGATGCCGTCGGTATTGGGTACGATCGCAGGCGACGACACTGTGATGTTGGTGTCCAGGGACGCTGACGGCGGGGCGGAACTGGCGGCCCGCTTCCTGCAGATGGCCGAGGAAGCCGGCCCCGGCAACTGACTGATTTCCACGGCACTGATTCACACAGCATTAGATTCGAATGAACCAAGCAACAACAAAGGAGCACTCTCGTGACTGAGCGCATTGTTCTGGCCTACTCCGGTGGCCTTGATACGTCCGTAGCCATCGGCTGGATCGGTGAAGCCACCGGCGCCGAGGTCATCGCTGTGGCCGTCGACGTCGGACAGGGCGGCGAGTCCCTGGAGACCATCCGCCAGCGCGCCCTCGGTTGCGGCGCCGTCGAGGCTTACGTCGCCGATGCCCGTGACGAGTTTGCCAACGAATACGCGATGCCCACCTTGAAGGCCAACGCCCTCTACCAGGGCCACTACCCGCTGGTCTCGGCCATCTCCCGCCCGGTCATCGTCAAGCACCTGGTCAAGGCTGCCCGCGAATTCGGCGCCACCACAGTTGCCCACGGCTGCACGGGCAAGGGCAACGACCAGGTCCGCTTCGAAGTCGGCATCCAGACCCTCGGCCCGGACCTGAAGTGCATCGCACCTGTCCGCGACCTCGCCCTGACCCGCGACAAGGCCATCGCCTTCGCCGAGGAAAAGGGACTGCCCATCGAGACCACCAAGAAGAACCCGTACTCGATCGACCAGAACGTCTGGGGACGCGCCGTCGAAACCGGCTACCTTGAGGACATCTGGAACGCTCCGACCAAGGACATCTACGACTACACCGCCACCCCGGAATTCCCGCCGGCGCCGGATGAGGTCACCATTTCCTTCCAGGCCGGTATCCCGGTAGCGATCGACGGCGTGAAGGTCACCCCGCTGCAGGCCATCCAGGAACTGAACCGCCGTGCCGGCGCCCAGGGTGTTGGCCGGATCGACGTCGTCGAGGACCGCCTGGTGGGCATCAAGTCCCGCGAGATCTACGAAGCTCCCGGTGCCATGGCGCTGATCACCGCGCACAAGCACCTCGAAGACATCACCATCGAGCGCGAGCAGGCCCGCTTCAAGGCGACCGTTGGCCAGCGTTGGGCAGAGCTGGTGTACGACGGACAGTGGTTCTCCCCGCTCAAGCGCTCCCTGGATGCCTTCATTGAGGACACCCAGAAGTACGTCTCCGGCGACATCCGCATGGTCCTCCACGGTGGCCAGGCCATCGTCAACGGCCGCCGCTCGGACACCTCGCTGTACGACTTCGACCTCGCCACTTACGACACCGGCGACACCTTCGACCAGTCGATGGCCCGTGGCTTCATTGAGCTGTGGGGCATGTCCTCCAAGGTTGCCTCCGGCCGTGACCTGCGGGTTGCGGGCGAGTAATGACGTCGGCAACAAATGAAGGTGCACTGTGGGGTGGCCGGTTCGCCGGCGGCCCTGCGGACGCGCTGGCCGCACTGAGCAAGTCCACCCACTTTGACTGGCGGCTTGCCCGCTACGACATCGCCGGTTCCAAAGCGCACGCCCGCGTGCTGGCCAAGGCTGGTCTGTTGGACGACGCCGAGCTCGAGGGCATGCTCGCGGCCTTGACCCGGTTGGATGAGGACGTCGCCAGCGGCGCCTACCTTCCGGCCGAGAGCGATGAGGACGTCCATGGTTCGCTGGAACGCGGTCTTATCGAGCGCGCCGGTACCCAGTTGGGCGGCAAACTCCGTGCAGGCCGCTCCCGCAACGACCAAGTGGCCACCCTCGGCCGCATGTTCCTGCGTGACCACGCGCGGATCATTGCGCGGGGTGTCCTGGCCACGGTTGACGCGTTGGTGGAGCAGGCCAAAGCGCATCAGGGTGTGGCCATGCCCGGCCGCACCCACTTGCAGCACGCTCAACCGGTCCTGCTGAGCCACCACTTGCTTGCCCACGCCTGGGCGCTGTTGCGCGATGTTCAGCGGCTCCAGGACTGGGACAAGCGTGCCGGCATTTCCCCGTACGGCTCCGGTGCGCTGGCAGGTTCTTCCCTCGGACTCGACCCGGAGGCGGTAGCTGCCGACCTCGGTTTCTACTCAGCCGCGCACAACTCGATCGATGGCACCGCCTCCCGCGATGTCTTCGCCGAGTTCGCGTGGGTGTGCTCCATGATCGGCGTCGACCTGTCCCGTATCTCCGAGGAAGTCATTTTCTGGGCGACCAAGGAGTTCTCCTTCGTCACCCTGCATGACTCGTACTCCACGGGGTCCTCGATCATGCCGCAGAAGAAGAACCCGGATGTTGCCGAGTTGGCCCGCGGAAAGGCAGGACGCCTTATTGGCAACCTGACCGGATTGCTGGCCACGCTCAAGGGCCTGCCGCTCGCGTACAACCGCGATCTGCAGGAAGACAAGGAACCGGTCTTTGACGCTGCGGACACCTTGGAGCTGCTGCTCCCCGCTGTGTCGGGCATGATCGCCACGTTGACGTTCAACACCGAGCGCATGGAGTCGTTGGCGCCGCAAGGATTCGCATTGGCGACAGACATTGCCGAATGGCTCGTCCGCCAGGGCGTCCCCTTCCGCGAGGCCCACGAGCTCTCGGGTGCTGCGGTCAAGCAGGCCGAGAGCCGGGGCGTGGAGCTGTGGGACCTGAGCGACGAAGAGTATGCCGCGATTTCGGAGCATTTGACCCCCGAAGTCCGCACTGTGCTCAGTACCGAAGGTTCGCTCAACAGCCGGAACTCGCAGGGCGGAACGGCACCGGCCGCCGTCGAACGCCAGCTTGCAGCACTTGAAGCGGAACTTGAGGCTGCGCGCTCCTACGCGTCGTAGCGTTCGTTTTACCAGAGCGGGATGAGGTCTTCGGGCGTCATCCCGCTCTGCGTTTAAGCGTGCATTAGCATGGGCCTATGACCCTGATCACAGCTGAGACGCTGCCCGCAGAGCTTCACAAAGCCGCCGGCAATGTCACCCGCCTCCTGACAAAGATGGACGAATCATCCGTCACCGAACCGTCGGAACTTCCCGGCTGGACCCGGGGCCATGTACTCGCCCACCTCGCCGGCATTGCCAACGCGATGGCGCGGCAACTGGAGTACGCCCGGCGGGGCGAAAAGATCGAACTGTACGACGGCGGTATGGAAGGCCGGACCAAAGCCATCAATCTCGCCGCCGGTCACAGCCTGGACCAGCACACGGCGTCCGTCACCACAGCTGTTGATTCGGCGCTTGCAGCGTTCGACGCTTTGGACTCGGACGGCTGGCAGGTGCGCATCAGCTACCGGGACGGAACAGTGCTCGACGGCGGCCTGGCACTCTGGCGCGAACTCACCATCCATGCATCGGACCTTGGACTGGGTTTCGGTCCGGAGACGTGGAGCCGGTCTTTTTGCGAGCACCTGTTCGACTTCCTCACTGCACGCGTCCCGGGGGAGTACAAGTTCGTGCTCCAACCAACCGGCTTGCCGCCGCGGACACTTGGCAGCGGAGGAACGTCCATTGCGATCACAGGCATGATCACGGATATCGCTGCGTGGCTGGCGGGCAGGGAACCGAGCTTGGGCTCGCTCCGCGCCACGGCGGCCGCTGACGGCGTGGACCTGCCGGAGCTCCTGCCTTGGCCCGCCGGAGTTCCCACGGAGCCTCCCACACGGGCTTGATCCGGACGCTCGCTCACATCCCCCGGGCTTGATACGCACCCTCGCTCACATCCCCACCGTTTGGTGCTGACGCTCGCTCGCGTTCCGATGAGGCGCGGTAGCGTTTCGACGCCGGACGCCGCCTCGGGATGTGAACGAGCGTTGGGCGGAAAATGGGGGATGTGAGTGAGCGTCAGCGCTTCGCGGCAGCCCGCCACAAGTGCATCGTGGCGTATGAGCGCCAAGGACTCACTTCCTGGAAATCGGCACTGAGCCCGAGGCCGGCAGGCAGCGCCTTGACGCCGTTACGCACAGCTGCGTCGTTGGCGAGGAAGACATCCGGTGCGCCCAGTACACGCATGGCAACGTAGCCCACTGTCCATGGACCCACTCCGGGCAGGGGAAGAAGTTTGCGTCCCAAGCTTTCGACGTCGTCGCCGTAACCGAAATCAAGAGTGCCTGCGGCCATCGCCTCGGCCACGGCAATGATGGAGTCGATACGGCGTTGGGGTCCCCGCAGCAGGGCGCGGCCGTGTTCAGCGACTTCTGCCGCCGTCGGAAACAGCCGGTCCGGACCGGACGCGGTGCCTTCTGCGTGTGACCCGGCCGCTGACAACTGGGTAAGGGCTGTCCGGGCCGCGGCTACTGTGATCTGTTGCCCGATCATCGCCCGGATCAGCAGCTCTTGCGGGTCGACTGCCCCGGGAACCCTTATCCCGGCGATGGCACTGGCCCTCCCCGCAAGCCGGGGATCCATGGCAAGGGCATCATCGATCGCCTCCGGATCCGCATCCAGGTCGAAGAGCCGCCGCACCCGGCTCAACAGCGCGGGAAGGTCGTGCAGGTCCACGGCCGAGGCCGTCAACCGCAAGGGCTTGCCCGGCAGTAACGGGCTGTAGGTGACGGTGAACCAGGCTGTGCCGCGCGGGAGCCGTAGGGTGCGGCTGTACGTCCGTGTGCCGGGGGAAGTCCCATCAGGCCGAGCCTCGGCCGCTTCAATGCCAGGTATCGCACGCGCGGCGAGGAAGTCGAAGATCCCCGGATCGAACGGATCCCGGTATGGCAGGTTGAGCGTCAGTGAACCAGAGGCGTGGCCCGACCCAGCGGCCCGCCCGGGACCCGACTTTGCCGCCGTCGCACGAACCGCCGTTGCACGAACCGCCGTCGGTGTCATGGCGAACACCTCGCCGATAGTGTCGTTGAATTGCCGGATGCTGTTAAAGCCCGATGCGAAGGCCACGTCCGCGAGTGGCATGTCCGTGGAGACCAGCAGTGTCCTGGCCGTCTGCGCCCTGCTGGCCCGTGCCAGGGAAAGCGGGCCGGCGCCCAGTTCGTGGCCGAGGATGCGGTTGAGCTGCCGTGCCGAGTATCCCAAGCGACGCGCCAACCCGTCGACTCCTTCGCGGGTGATGACGCCGTCGTTGATCAACCGCATGGCCCGCCCGGCGACGTCCGAGCGGAGGTTCCAGGCCGGGGTCCCTGGGACGGCTTCGGGCAGGCAACGCTTGCACGCGCGGTACCCTGCCTCGTGTGCGGCGGCCGAGGTTTCGTAAAAGGTGACGTTCTCCGCCTTCGGCGTGCGCGCCGGGCACGATGGGCGGCAGTAAATGCCCGTGGAACTGACCGCTGTGAAGAATTGGCCATCGAAACGGGTGTCGCGGGCATCGATCGCCTTGTAGCGCTGCCAGAAGTCCATGGCTTCATCCTCCCAGCCGCCGGAGGAGACTTCTAGCGGAAATCGGACATGGCCGTTGATGGCGTTTTGCTAGGGTCGAGGGCATGGGCTGGTCATCGGATAAAGGGGTCAGCGACCCCGCGGCAGTGCGCACGTTTCTTGAGGGGGACCCACGGGTCATCGCGCCGCTCATCCTGGGGGCCGTCCTGACGCACTGCTCGGACGCCGGCCCGGTATCGGTGCGGCTGACGGAAGTCGAAGCCTACCTCGGCCCGCGTGATTCCGAGCACCCGGACCCCGGCTCACACACTTTCGGAGGCCCGACGGCAAGGAACGCGCCGATGTTCGGGCCGGCGGGGTTTCTGTACGTCTACTTCACGTACGGCATGCACTACTGCGCGAACCTGGTTTGCGGCCCGGCCGGCAAAGCCTCGGCCTTGCTTCTGAGGGCCGGTGAGATCGTCGACGGCGAAGGCCTCGCCACGTTACGGCGGCCGGCATCCAAAGCACCGAAGGACCTGGCCAGTGGCCCGGCACGGCTCGCTTCCGCCCTGGGGCTTACGACGGCGGACACCGGCCGTGACGCGCTCGCCGAACCGTTCAGCCTGTGGTTGCCGGAGTCCCCGGCGCCTGCCGTCGTCAGTGGCCCTCGGGTTGGAGTGGCCGGTCCCGGAGGAAGCACCGAATATCCGTGGCGTTTCTGGATCGAGGATGATCCCACCGTTTCAAGGTACAAGGCGGCCCGGCCCCGGAAACCTTCGGTGACGACCTAACGTAATCCTTCGGTTGCCCAGCCCCGCACGTTTACCAAAATCGCTGTAGAATGGTAGGTCTGTCTTTTGCGATAGGGGTTACGGTTCGATGCACGACGCTGATTTGGTCCACGAGCAGGAATACGTTGCCGGGCTCTACGCCCGGCTCGATGAGCTGCGCGCCGAAAAGCGCGACCAGCTGGCGCAGGTGCGCAAGGCCGGCGCGGTAGGAACCATGCAGAACGTCTCAGAGCGTGATGCGTTCGCGGCTCTGTACGAGGACCGCCTGGCCCAGCTCGACGCCGTCGACGACCGCTTGGTCTTTGGCCGCTTGGACCTTGATTCGGGTGAGGCGCAGTACATCGGCCGCATCGGGTTGTCCACGGCCGATCTCCAGCGCCTCATGGTGGACTGGCGAGCTCCCGAAGCGGGCCACTTCTACCAGGCGACCGCGTTTGATCGCCAAGGCGTGCGTCGTCGTCGCCATCTGATCCTTCAAGGTCGTGACGTCAAGGCCATCGAGGACGACGTCCTGGATGCAGGGATGCTCGCGGACAACGATTCCCTGCAGGGCGAGGGTGCCCTGCTCGCGGCATTGAACTCCAAACGCACCGGCCGCATGTCGGACATCGTCGGCACCATTCAGTCCGAACAGGACCGGATCATCCGCTCGTCCATCTCCGGGGCCCTCGTGGTCCAGGGTGGACCCGGCACTGGCAAGACCGCTGTTGCCCTGCACCGGGCTGCCTACCTGCTGTATACCCACCGCGAACGGCTTAAGAGCGCGGGAGTCCTGCTGGTGGGCCCGTCGTCGTCCTTCATGCATTACATTGAACGCGTGCTGCCGTCCCTGGGCGAGACCGGTGTGGTCATGGCCAGCCTTGGCCGCCTCATGCCCGGTATTCACGCCGTGCCGGAGGAGAACGCGGACGTCGCCGCGCTCAAGGGCAAACTCGACATGGCCAAGGTCGTGGCCAACGCTGTGGCCAACCGGCAGCGGACGCCGGCCGAAGACCGCATCCTGGAAGTCGATTCGCGGAAGCTGACGCTCACCGTCCGCCAGGTCCGCCGTGCCCGTGAAAAAGCGCGTGCCACGGGTAAGCCGCACAATGAGGCACGGCTCACGTTCGTGAAGATCCTCCTTCGCGAACTCACCGAACAGCTGACGGACATGGTCGAGGAATCGAACATTGGCAACAATGCCGACCGAGCCTATCTCGCCGAAGACGTCCGTTCAGCCCGCGATGTCAGGATCGCGCTGAACCTGTGCTGGATGCCGATGACGCCCGAGAAGCTCATCTCGGAGCTCTTCAGCAAGCCCGCCATCCTTGAGGCCTGCACGCCGCACCTGACTCCGGAACAGCGTTCATTGCTTCAGCGGCCGGTTGACGCACCCTGGACCGAGGCGGACGTACCGCTGCTGGATGAGGCCGCCGAGCTGCTCGGCGAGCTGGATCCGGCAGCCGGCAGGGGACTGGCCCAGCAGGAAGCAGACCGGGCGCGCGACCTCGCCAACGCCAAGCAAACCCTGGCCAACATGGAATCCATGGGCGTCGATGTCCTGGTCACGGCCGAGGAACTTGCGGAACAAAACCAGGAGCGCGAAAGCCGCCTCACGGCTGCCGAACGCGCCACGAGCGACCGGTCATGGGCGTTCGGGCACATCGTGGTTGACGAGGCCCAGGAACTTTCGCCCATGCAGTGGCGACTGTTGGTGCGTCGCTGCCCACTGAAGTCCTTCACCATCGTTGGTGACATCGCCCAAACGAGTGCAGCAGCAGGTGCCAATTCGTGGCAGAGCGCGCTGGCGCCGTCGTTCGGTGACCGCTGGACGCTCGAGGAGCTGACGGTCAACTACCGCACGCCCAGCCAGATTGCCGAAGCCGCGGTCCGGATGGCCAACCGGGCAGGGCTCGTGGTCTCTGCACCGAAGGCCGTGCGCGAAGGCAAATGGTCGCCGATCGTGGATCGCGTGGACGCTGACGGCATCGTGCAGCGCCTGGTTGAGGTCCTGCCGGAGGAACTCGAAGCGATCGACGGCGGCCTGCTCGCCGTCATTGCCGATGGCCCTTTGCTGCCGCAGGCAACTGCAGCGCTCAAGGAGATCTACGGACACCGTATTGGTGCCGGCGCGGGCAGTTATGAGCAGGACATCGTGGTGATCAGTCCCAAGGAAGCGAAGGGACTGGAATTCGACGGCGTCGTGGTCCTGGAACCCTCGGCCATGCTCAACCATGAGCACGGCAAGGTAGGGGACCTGTATGTTGCGATGACGCGTGCCACGCAGCGACTGCGCCTGATTGCAGCGGCACCCGTGCCCGCCGGCATCGAGCGCTAGGCAAACCGGCAGCGGCAACCCTGCTAACTTAGATCTCGTGTCACACGTAAACAACATCGAGTCCCAGCACAACGATCCAGCTTTTGCCAACATTTGGCAGGAGCTCACATGGCGCGGCCTGGTCCACGTTTCCACTGATGAAACGGAACTGGAAAAACTGCTCGCCGGCGACCCGATCACGTATTACTGTGGCTTCGATCCCACTGCGCCGTCCCTGCACTTGGGCAACCTTGTGCAGCTGCTCCTGATGCGCCGACTGCAACTGGCCGGCCACAAGCCGCTCGGTTTGGTGGGCGGCTCCACTGGCCTGATCGGCGACCCGCGTCCGACGGCGGAACGCACCTTGAACACCAAGGAAACAGTGACGGAATGGGTGGGCTACCTGCAGGGCCAGGTACGTCGGTTCCTCAGCTTCGAGGGCGACAACGCGGCCCGCATGGTCAACAACCTTGACTGGACTGCTCCGCTGAGCGCCATCGACTTCCTCCGGGAGATTGGCAAGCACTTCCGCGTGGGCACTATGTTGCGCAAGGATGCTGTTGCTTCCCGGCTGAACTCTGACGAGGGCATCAGCTACACCGAGTTCAGTTACCAGATCCTGCAAGGCATGGATTACCTCCAGCTTTTCCGCGACTACGGTTGTGCGCTGCAGACGGGCGGTTCGGACCAGTGGGGCAACCTCACCAGCGGAACCGAGCTCATCCGCAAGGTGGAGGGCAAGAGTGTTCATGCCTTGGGAACGCCGCTGATCACCAACTCCGACGGCACCAAGTTCGGCAAGTCCGAGGGCAACGCCATCTGGTTGGACCCCGCAATGTGCAGCCCGTACACGTTCTACCAGTTCTGGTTGAACACGGCCGATGCTGACGTGGTGGACCGCCTCAAGGTATTCACTTTCCTTTCCCGTGCTGAGATCGAAGCCCTGGGGGAGTCTGTGGCGGAGCGCCCGTTTGCCCGTGAAGGCCAGAAAAAGCTTGCGTACGAAGTGACCTCGCTGGTCCATGGTGTCGACGCGACCGAGAAAGTGATTGCGGCCTCGGCAGCTGTCTTCGGGAACGGTGACCTGACCGTGCTCGATGAGCCGACACTCGCCGCCGCCACCGCCGAGCTTCCGTCCGCAAAGATCGCCAGCGACTCGTTGGGCATCATCGACCTGCTCGTCGCCTCTGGTCTTTCCGACAGCAAGTCCGCCGCGCGCCGTACCGTCGGTGAAGGTGGTGCCTACGTGAACAACGCCAAGATTTCCGATCCTGACGCCGTCATCGACCAGAACCAACTGCTTCACGGGCGCTACTTGCTCCTTCGCAGGGGCAAGAAGAACCTGGCCACCATCGAGGTTTCCGGCTAGGACCCCCTGATGTGACGCTCTGAAAGGGCCGGCAACCGTTATGGTTGCCGGCCCTTTTGTGTTTAACGCTCGCTCATGTTCCCCGGGTTTGGTGTGGTCGCTCGCTCACGTTCCCCGGGTTTGGTGTGGGTGGTGTTCGACGGCGGGTGGTTGGGTGGGGGTGGTTGGTGTGATGGGGTTCACGGGGTGTGTTTTGGGCGGGTTTCGGGTGGTTTGGGCGTGTTGTGGGCTGGTTTGGCTTGTGTTTGCGGGGTTTTTGGGTGGTGTTGGGGTGGATTTGTGTTGGGTGTTGGGGGCGTGTAATGTCTTCTGAGTCGCCGCGAGTGAGACAGCTTGGAGCTGGGAACTGCGGTGGCCAACCCCCTTGATAACAGCCTGGAAATGGCGCGCTTTTGAGTGTGCTTGTGCCGGGTGGGGGTCCGGGGATCGGGTCTGGAATCGCGGTAACGCTGATTTGCCAAGATCTGGTTGTTCGGGTAAGTTTGAAAAGTTGCTTCGGAGCGATCCAGTGGCCCTGTGGGGTTGGTGGTGGTGCCGGTAGTGTCTGTTGTTTGAGAACTCAATAGTGTGCCAAGTTTGTT
>NZ_JBHVQI010000012.1:0-127565 GCF_042886835.1 Paenarthrobacter sp. NPDC057981 | reverse complement strand
AGAGCAACGCGGGGTCGCTTATGGCCCATGATCCACCCCAGGATGGGCCATAAGTGACCCCGCGTTGCTTGGAAACTAGGGGGATTGCACCAGTCCTTCCCACCTCACAGTCCAGTCCGGCGGGAAACCAGGGGCGTGACGATCCGGTCCGTTGTCCCAGCCCGCCGCCATCAGGGCCGCCGCGGCCAGCAGCCCACCATTGCCGGGCAGGTACAACGGCAGAGAGTCGGTTTGGCGGTTGTGACCGTTGGGAAGCACCGTGTTCTTTCCGGCTTCCAGCAGGAGCGCGTCCACAGCGGCCTCGGGGTCGCCCAGGCGTGCGGCGGTCATGGCCATGACGGGGTAATCCCAACCCCAGGTGCTGCCCCAGTCCCAGTCCGCCAGGACGTCCTTCAACGTAGCGCGCATGACGTCCGGGTCGATCAGCGCGGTCTCCGGGAGGACTCCCAGTGCGCACAGCATGGAGGGATGGTCCGTGCGGATGGTGAAGGGCTCCGCATCGATGGCGGCATACACGCCGTCCACCACCCGCGGTGGGACCATCCCCTCGGCTACATCGGACCAGGCAGGCACAGGCTCCAGTCCCAGCCGTTCCCGCCAGGCGGCCGCTGTATTGAGCCCCCATTGCCAATACGCCAGCTCAAACGTGGGGTTTGTGACCGTCGACCTGATCGCGCCATAACTCTCCTGCGCCGGAATCAGGGGCGGCCCCAACTCGAACCCCCTCGGCGTGGGATGGGCGAAACTGGCCATGAAAGCCGCCGAGTCGAGCACGATCTCCGCGAACTCCTCCAGCACCTCCCGCGTGGGATTGGCCCGGTACACCAGCTCGGCCAGGTAGATGGGGTGCGGTTGTTGCCAGATCAGGAAAGTGCCGATGGTGCTGGGGCTCTCCCGACCATCCGGTCCCACCTGTTTGGGCCAGCGGACGCCGTCAAAACCCTGCTGCTTGGCGGTCTGCCTCGCTGCATCCAAGACCGTGGAATACCACCGCAGGGACGGCAGCAGGAGCTCCACCCGGTTCCAGGGGGCAAAATGCGCGGCGTGCCACCAGTGCATTTCCAGGTGGAAGCGGCCACGCCAGGAATTGCACACGAGGCCCGTCTCCTGCGGCGGCAGCGATCCCGAACAGTTGATCGTCGTCAGATATTGGGACAAGACAATCCGTCGTTCCAATTCCTTGGCCCGGGGATCACTGGTCGAGTCCAGTTCAATCGCGCCGCCGGAGCACCAGAACCGGGGCCACCAGTCGGCCGAGGCTGCCGCGACGCAGCTGCCGGCTTCCAGTTCCGGTGAACGCACGACGCCGGCCCCTGGCTTCGCCTGCTGGCTCGCCACAGTGGTTGCTTGGCTTTCTTTGTTGCCACGCGGGATGCAATCACCGTCGCCGCCTGAAACAAATGCGATGGAGAGGTCCAGGACGTCCCGCTTGGCGTTGATCCGCACGGAGTGCTCGCCCGCCTGCTCAAGGTCCAGGCCGCTCCCAGTGACCACGACGTCATACCGGGAGTCATCCAGTTCGCGGTGCACAACCCACTGTGTGGCGTTCGTGGTTGGGGCTTGGGCGGGCAGGTCCAGCTTCGTGGTGTGGGCCTCGGGCTTGGTCCAATCGGCGGCATCATGCCAGGCTTCGGAACCGTACGGAAAGTCGATGCCGATCAGCAGCCCGTGCCCCAACGCGGGCGACTCCACGCGCAAGCCGAGCCCGTCGACGTCGGGATGGCACGCCGTCGTGACCTTGACGGGGTGACCCGCCAGCATGAAGCGGCTGGTTACAGTGCCGGTCCACAGGTCCAGGGTCTGTTCAGTTGCCGTGACATCTGACGGTGTCAGGGCGCGTTCCTGCCCGTCCTCGATCAGCCGGAATCCGATCCGGCCGAGGTCCAGTCGATGCGGATTGGCCCTCAGCCACGTCTCGGCGGCGGAGGTATCCGTCTCTCGGTCGTTGACGATCTCGCCCACCATGTCCACGTACGGGACGGACCCGCGGGGTGAATCGTAGAGGACTGTGGAATCGGCCAGTGTGTAGGGTCCGGCGGGCGGAACTGAGTGCCAGGCCCACTGCGCTTGGGTCCCAAGGAGTGTTCCGGGCGGGAGTTCGTCCCGTACCCCGACGGGGTACAGGCCGGGGAATGTCTGAAGGCCCGTGAGGTCCATGGTGAACGCAAATTCGCCGTTGCCCACAGAGACCGGGCTTCGCGGGTCCAGAGCCTGCTGGCGCACGTTGTGCCGCCTGACGAGGGCCTCCCGGTCGATGTGACGCCGGCCAATGGGTCCGGAAGCAGGCGAGAGTACCACCGTGTCCTCGAGTTCGCGCAGGGGGAAGAACGCAGCACGCTCTTCAGGACTTTTGTTGGGCTGGTGCAATGTAAGGAACAGGCCGCCGTCGAGGTCCCGGGCGATCATGCCGTGTCCGCCGTCCTTGCTCCACAACGCCGCGGGTTCCTGGGCCCATGGGCCCAGCACGGTCCCCGACTCGCTGCGGGCAACACCCATGGCGTAGCCCTCCTCACCGAAGCTGGACCAGAGCATGATCAGCTTGCCGCTGGAGAGCCTGTGCAGGAACGGGCCATCGGTGACGTGGAGGGGTGCCCCGCTGTGGGACGGTCTGTCCAAGGGACGAGACCAGGGGGCCTCGGAAGCCGTGAACAAGACGCGCGGTTCGCCTTGTGCGCTCCTGAGGTCGGGACTGAGCCGTTGGGCGACCATGGCGCCGTCGTCGATTTGCTTCCACTCGTGGCAGAACACCAGCCACGGCACTCCGTCCTGGTCGACGTGCAGCGTTCCGTCAAGGCACTCCCATTCGGAGGGAGTGACAGGGCCGTCGCTCCAGGGCTCATACGGGCCTTCGGGCTCCACGGCAGAGAGTATCTGGGTTCCACGGGAGTGGCCGGGGGCGGTGAAGGTCGCGAACATGTAATAGCGGCCGCGGTACTGGTGGACTTCGGGCGCCCAGTATTGTTCGTTGCTCCAGAAACCGGGAGCGGGACGGAACGCCGGGAACGGCCCCTCCCATGCCAGGAGGTCATTGCTCCTGTAGCAGTCGAAGCCCGTGGCCGGACCGGACCAGATGTTTTCGTCAGTACTGCCGAAGAGCAGGTACTCGTTGGATGCGGGCAGCGTCAGGACGTAGGGGTCCCGGATCTGGATCTGTTCCAAGCGTTGGGGCACGGCGGACTCCTCGCGGAATGAATAGTTCATGATCTGAACCATTGACGAATATACACCCTTTTGATACGTTTCAGGAACCGTTTTCTCGAGGCTGAAAGAAGCTTACCCAATGACGCGTAAATCTCTCCGAAATATTCGCAAATCCCTGGCGTTCCTTACTGCCGTAGGCATGCTGGGGCTCACCGCCGCATGTTCCAGTCCTTCCTCCAACCAAGCTGAAGACGGGCCAGTGGAAATCCGTTTCTCATGGTGGGGAAACGCCTCGCGTGCCGAGCTGACCAACAAAGCCATCAAGGAGTTCGAAGCCGCCAACCCCAACATAAAGGTCAAGCCCGAGTACGGCGACATCGGTGGCTACTTCGACAAACTGGCCACCCAAGTGGCCGCCAACGATGCCCCGGATGTCATCACCATGGGAGGCGCCTACCCTGCCGAGTACGCCAACCGCGGCGCACTTCTGGACCTCTCCAAGGTGCAGGGCTCCCTGGACCTGTCAAAGCTGGATCAGGGTGCCGTGGAAAACGGCCAGGTGAAGGGCAAACAATATGGTGTCTCCACCGGAGCCAACGCTCTGGCGATCGTGGTGAACCCCGCTGTCTTCCAGACGGCAGGAGTTGCCCTGCCGGATGACAGCAAGTGGTCGTGGGATGACTTCGCCAAGGTGGCCGCGGACATCACGGCCAAGAGCCCCAAGGGGACCTACGGCACGGCGACGGTTCTAACCCATGACTCCCTGGATGCCTTCGCCCGCCAGCGCGGGAAGTCCCTGTACACCCAGGACGGCCAGCTGGGTCTGGACAAGGACACTGTGCAGGACTACTTCGACTTCTCGTTGAAGCTCAGCGAATCCGGTGCGGCCCCCAGCGCCTCCGAGACTGTAGAGAAGCTCAATGCCAGCACGGAGCAGACGCTCATGGGCATGGGCCAAGCCGGCATGATGCTCACCTGGAGCAACTCCCTCTCTGCGCTCAGCAAGGCATCGGGGGCTGACCTGAAATTGCTCAAGCTCCCCGGTGAGACGCCCACTCCAGGCATCTGGCTCCAGTCCTCACAGTTCTACACCATTTCCGCTCGCAGCAAGCACACTGATGCCGCCGCCAAACTGGTGAGTTTCCTGGTGAACAACGAGGCCGCGGCCAAGATCATCCAGAGCGACCGTGGCGTGCCCAGCAACGCCGGCATGCGCACGGCCGTCCAGGACCTGCTGACGCCCCAGGGCAAGGTTGAGGCCGCCTACATTGACCAGATCGGCAAGATGGACTTCGCCCCAACGTACATCGGTCCTACCGGTTCCACTGCCGTTTCCGAGATCACGGCCCGCATCAACACCGATGTCCTGTTCAAGCGGCTGACCCCGGAGAAGGCTGCCGATCAGTGGCTTAGCGAAAGCAAGGCCGCCATTGGCAAGTAACTACCCAACCAGGGGACAGCACATGCTCTACTGAGGCCTCAGTGGAGCGTTTGCTGTCCCTTACTTGGGTGCGCAGGGCCGTCAGGTGGCGTCGCGGATCTCCAGATACGGGTCGGCCCAGGCGCCGATGATGCGCGCCACTCGCGCGGCCTGGCCCTTCCCCGTGAGGAGATGTTCGCTGCCTTCAAGGGAGATGAAGCTCCGGGGATGCCGGGCAGTGCGGAAGATTTCGCTTGCGTTGTCGATGCCCACGGTGTTGTCGGTGGGGGAGTGCATCACCATCAGGGGCTTGTGGAGCGTCCGGATGCAGTCGCGCAGGTCAGCCCGCTCCACGTCCTCCACGAAGTGCCGGCGGATCTCCATGGGACGTCCGCCCAGGTCCACCACGGCGCTTCCGTCACGGAGAATGGACTCGATTTCGGCGTCGAACATGTGCTCCACATGCTTGGGCTCATACGGCGCGCCAACAGTCACCACGGCGTTCAGCCCCGGAATGTCACGGGCAGCGGCCAGCACAGCCGCGCCGCCGAACGAATGCCCTACCAGCAAAGAGATCTCCCGGCCTGTGAGCCGCATGAAGTCTGCCGCCAGGATCGTGTCGGCCACCTTGACGCTGAAGGACCCGGCAGACCATTCGCCTTCGGACCCGCCGAGGCCCAGGTTGTCGAACCGGAGCATGCCAACACCCTGCTCAGCCAGTCCTTTGCAAATACGCGACGCCGCAGGGCTGTCCTTGCCCAGCGTCAGTCCGTGAGAGTACACGCCCCAGCCCCGCACGGGACCTTCGGGTACGTCCACAATTCCGGCCAGCGAATCGCCGGTGCTTCCCGTGAAGCTGATCTTCTCCGAGCGTGACACGCTGGTCTCCTTGCGTTGCGTTGTGGGTTGCGGCAGTTGATTAACGACGACGGCGCCCCTCACCTGCGCAGGTGAGCGGCGCCGTCGTCGTGCTGTTCTTGAGGGAACGGCTGACTAGATCTTGCGGGCCAGGATGGCTTGCTTGACCTCGGCGATTGCCTTGGTCACCTGGATGCCACGGGGGCATGCTTCCGAGCAGTTGAAGGTGGTGCGGCAGCGCCACACGCCTTCCTTGTCGTTGAGGATCTCAAGGCGCATGTCGCCGGCGTCATCACGGGAATCGAAAATGAAGCGGTGTGCGTTGACGATTGCTGCCGGGCCGAAGTACTGGCCGTCGGTCCAGAAGACCGGGCAGGACGAGGTGCAGGCTGCGCACAGGATGCACTTGGTGGTGTCGTCAAAGCGCTCACGGTCCTCGACGGACTGCAGGCGTTCCTTGGTGGGCTCGTGGCCCTTGTTGATCAGGAACGGCATCACTTCGCGGAAGGACTGGAAGAACGGCTCCATGTCCACGATCAGGTCCTTCTCCACGGGGAGGCCCTTGATCGGCTCGACGGTGATGGGCTTGGACGTATCCAGGTCCTTCAGCAGCGTCTTGCAGGCGAGGCGGTTGCGGCCGTTGATGCGCATGGCATCGGAGCCACAAACACCGTGGGCGCAGGAGCGGCGGAACGAAACCGTGCCGTCGATCTCCCACTTGACCTTGTGCAGGGCGTCCAGAACACGGTCCGTGCCGTACATGGTCAGCTTGTAGTCGTCCCAGCGGGCTTCTTCCGAGATCTCGGGATCATAGCGGCGCACGCGGAGCGTGATGTGGAACGTGGGAATTTCACCGTCGCCGGCAACACTCGCCGGGAGCTCGATCTTGGATGCGGGCTCTGCCATTTCGGTCGTCATTAGTACTTACGCTCCATCGGCTCGTAACGGGTGAAGATCACGGGCTTCGTCTCCAGACGGATGCCCGCAACGGATTCCGCCGAGGAGGCGGCAGTGACGGAGTTGTCCAGGTAAGCCATGGAGTGCTTCATGAACTTCTCGTCGTCGCGGTCCGGGAAGTCCTCGCGGTAGTGGCCACCGCGGGACTCTTCACGGTGCAGCGCACCGACGGTCATGACCTTGGCCATGTCCAGCAGGAAGCCCAGCTCCACAGCTTCCAGGAGGTCCAGGTTGAAGCGCTTGCCCTTGTCCTGGACGGTAACGTGCTTGTACCGCTCTTCAAAGGATGCAATGTCGCGGAGAACCTGCTCCAGTGACTCCTTGGTGCGGAACACCTGCATGTTGGCATCCATGGTGTCCTGCAGTTCCTTGCGGATCTGCGCGACGCGCTCGGTGCCGTTGCCGCTGAGCAGACCATCAAGGATGCCGCGGGTCATTGCCTCGGGGTCCTCGGGCAGCTCGACGAAGTCGGCGGTCTTGGAGTACTCAGCAGCAGCGATGCCGGCACGCTTGCCGAAGACGTTGATGTCCAGGAGCGAGTTGGTGCCCAGGCGGTTCGAGCCGTGTACGGACACGCAGGCAACTTCACCGGCTGCGTACAGTCCGGGAACGATCGTGTCGTTGTCCTGGAGCACTTCGGTGGTGATGTTGGTGGGAATGCCGCCCATCGCGTAGTGAGCGGTCGGGAACACCGGGACGGGATCGGTGAACGGTTCCACGCCAAGATAGGTGCGGGCGAACTCCGTGATATCCGGAAGCTTGGCCTCGATGTGTGCAGGCTCAAGGTGGGTGAGGTCCAAAAGGACGTAGTCCTTGTTCGGGCCACAACCGCGTCCCTCACGCACTTCGTTCGCCATGGCGCGGGCCACGATGTCACGGGGTGCGAGGTCCTTGATGGTGGGGGCGTAGCGCTCCATGAAGCGCTCACCTTCGGAGTTACGCAGGATGGCACCTTCACCACGCGCACCCTCGGTAAGGAGGATGCCCAGGCCGGCGAGGCCTGTCGGGTGGAATTGGAAGAACTCCATGTCCTCAAGGGGGATGCCGCGGCGGAACGCGATGCCCATGCCGTCACCGGTCAGGGTGTGGGCGTTGGAGGTGGTCTTGAAGACCTTTCCGGCGCCGCCGGAGGCGAAGACGACGGACTTGGCCTGGAAGACGTGCAGTTCGCCCGAAGCGAGGTCGTACGAGACGACGCCGGCAACACGCTTCTGCTTGTACGGCGTACCGTCCTCGCGTACTGCGTCCTCCTCGACGATCAGCAGGTCAAGGACGTAGTACTCGTTGTAGAACTCAACGTTGTGCTTGACGCAGTTTTGGTACAGGGTCTGGAGGATCATGTGACCCGTACGGTCTGCTGCATAGCAGGCGCGGCGGACAGGAGCCTTGCCGTGGTCACGGGTGTGGCCACCGAAGCGTCGCTGGTCGATCCGGCCCTCGGGGGTGCGGTTGAACGGCAGACCCATCTTTTCCAGGTCAAGCACGGCGTCGATGGCTTCCTTCGCCATGACCTCGGCTGCGTCCTGGTCAACCAGGTAGTCGCCACCCTTGATGGTGTCAAAGGTGTGCCATTCCCAGTTGTCTTCCTCGACGTTGGCCAGTGCTGCACACATGCCACCCTGCGCTGCACCGGTGTGCGAGCGGGTGGGGTAGAGCTTGGTCAGTACCGCTGTGCGTGCGCGCTGACCGGACTCGATCGCGGCGCGCATGCCGGCGCCACCTGCACCGACAATGACGACGTCGTACTTATGGACCTGCATACCAGATGCTCTCTCTTTCAAAAATTCAGATGGTCGGCGGAGGCTGCTCCGCTACGTCAGGCGGACCGGCAAGCCGGCCACGCCGATGCGGCACGGGCCGCTACGGTGCCGGGCAGAACCCGCCGGGAAGCTGGACGCCGTCGACGACGGGGCACGGGTTGAACGTGAAGATCACCAGGGTGCCGAGGATGATGATGACCAGCGTGGCCGCGTAGAGGACCATCTTGAGCCAGAAGCGCGTGGAATCCTTCTCGGCGTAGTCGTTGATGATGGTGCGGACACCATTGGTGCCGTGCAGCATGGCAAGCCACAGCATGGCCAGGTCCCAGAACTGCCAGAACGGATCGGCCCACTTGCCGGCGACGAAACCGAAGTCGATGGCGTGGATGCCTTCGCCGACCAGGAGGTTCACGAAGAGGTGGCCGAAGATCAGCACTACCAGCACAATGCCGGACAGGCGCATGAATAGCCAGGCGATCATCTCGAAGTTGCCGCGGCTGGAGCCGTTGCGGTTGTACTTCGGGGCGATCTTCCCGGTGCGTGGTGTTTCGATGGTTGTCATGGCTTAGTGGCCTCCCAGCGCGAGGGAAAGGTGGCGGATGGCGAAGCCGGCGAACGTGACCAGCCACAGTGCAAGCACGACCCACAGCATCTGGCGCTGGTACTTCGCGCCCTTCTTCCAGAAGTCGATCGCGATCACACGCAGGCCGTTGAAGGCGTGGAAGATGATCGCAGCGACCAGACCCGTTTCACCCAGGGCCATGAGGGGGTTCTTGTAAGCACCAATGACGGCCGTGTAGGCCTCAGGGGACACGCGCACCAATGAGGTGTCCAGCACATGGACCAACAAGAAGAAAAAGATCACTACACCGGTAATGCGGTGTCCAACCCAGGACCACATGCCTTCACGGCCGCGGTACAAGGTGCCAGCTGGTTTTGTCGGCACTGATTAAACCTTCCTGCAACACAGCGGCGCTGGCATGGGATCCATGCGGGGGGAACGCCTGCTGCGAGAGCACTCGTAGCTCACGCCTAAATCTAGGCTTCGCTCACAGCATATTCAATTTAGGCCCGGCTTCTCTGCTTGTTAATTCCATGTTTCCTGCCCGGATTCAGGCGATTTTGGGTACCGTCTGAGACGAACGCCACATCCGTGGCGTTCTGCGGAGCTTCCCGGTTGCGTCGGATAAAGTGTTGCGGTGAGTACAGAAGACGCGAAATACCCGGAATCGCCCATGAACCGCTTCCATGCGGTCATTCCGGCGGGCGGTGTGGGGACCCGGCTATGGCCACTCTCGCGTGCCGCTGCGCCTAAGTTCCTGCACGACCTCACCGGGTCCGGCAGTACCCTGTTGAGGGCTACCTACGACCGCTTGGAGCCGCTTGCGGGCGAACGCGTGCTGGTAGTGACCGGCGAAGCCCACCGTGCGGCAGTCTGCCGCCAGCTCCCCGAAGTGGGGGACAACGAGCTCGTCCTTGAAAGTGAGCCCAAGGACTCCGGCGCCGCCATCGGCCTCGCTGCGGCCATCCTTTACCGCCGCGATCCTGACACCATCATGGGCTCCTTCGCCGCAGATCAGGTGATCAGCCCCGATGACCTCTTCCAGGAGACGGTCCGGGAGGCGATCTACACCGCGGCCGAGGGCAAGATCGTCACCATCGGCATCAAGCCCACGCACCCGTCCACGGGCTTCGGCTACATCCGCTCCGGCGCCGCGCTCAACATTGAGGGTGCGCCGAATGCCCTGGCCGTTGCGGAGTTCGTTGAGAAGCCCAGCCAGGAAGTTGCCGACAAGTACGTCGAGGCAGGCGATTACGTGTGGAATGCCGGCATGTTCGTCGCTCCCGTGGCGTTGATGCTCAAGCACCTCGAAGCCAACCAGCCCGAGCTCTTCGCAGGTCTCCAGGAGATTGCCGCGGCATGGGACACTCCGCAGCGTGCCGAAGTAACGGCCCGGGTGTGGCCCACCCTGCCCAAGATTGCCATTGACTACGCCGTCGCCGAGCCCGCAGCGGCAGCCGGCGATGTCGCCGTCGTGCCTGGCACCTTCCGCTGGGACGACGTCGGTGACTTTGCCGCGATCGGTCGCCTGAACAACGCCGGCGACGTCGATGAAGTGACGGTTCTCGGTGAGGGCGCACGCGTGTTCGCGGAGAACGCCAGCGGCGTAGTGGTTTCCGATACCAAGCGCGTCATCGCCCTCATCGGCATCAAGGATGTCGTGATCGTGGATACCCCTGACGCGCTGCTGGTTACCACCAAGGAACATGCCCAGTTGGTGAAGGGCACCGTGGATGCGCTGAAAGCCAGCGGAGATACGGACGTTCTGTAGCGCCGTCTTATACCGTGAGCCACCTCTTTGGTTGTCCTGCGTCTGAACGCGGCGTAACCAAGAGGTGGCTTTCGTTCTTCGGGTGCCGCGGATGGCTAGAGTTGTGACGTGCGCAATTACACCACTGAAACAGAGCCCACTCCTGTCGTTGGCCCCTGGGTTGATGAACTGTTGCCCGGACTCATCGAATTCCGGCGCGACCTCCATGCGCATCCGGAGCTGTCCTTCAAGGAGTTCCGGACCACGGACAAGCTCGTGGAACGGCTGGAAGCGGCCGGGCTGAATCCGCGCCGGCTCGAAGGCACCGGCTTGACGGTTGACGTGGGGGAGGGCCCCATCGCGACAGCCCTTCGTGGTGATATTGACGCCCTGCCGATCATCGAGGAAACCGGACTGCCGTTCGCCTCCAAGAACCACGGCGTCACCCACGCCTGCGGTCACGACATCCACACCACCACCATGCTGGGCATTGCCTTGGTTCTCCAGCGCATGCACAAGAACAATCCGCTGGGCGGCACGGTTCGGATCATTTTCCAGCCGGCCGAGGAAACCATGCCTGGCGGGGCGTTGTCCTGCATCGAACAGGGGGTTCTGGAAGGTGTTCCGCGCATCCTTGCCCTGCATTGCGATCCGCGCATCAACGTTGGACAGATCGGTACCCGAATCGGGGCCATCACGTCGGCATCCGACACCATCAAGATCGAACTGTCGGGGCGCGGTGGGCACACGTCCCGTCCGCATCTGACCGAAGACCTGGTCTTCGCGCTGGCGCAGATCGCCGTCAACGTGCCCGCAGTCCTTTCCCGGCGGGTCGATGTCCGCAGTGGTGTGTCCGTGGTGTGGGGGCAGATCTCCGCGGGGTCGGCCCCCAACGCGATTCCCGGCAGCGGATACATGGCGGGCACGATGCGCTGCCTGGACCGCGACGCGTGGCACGGTGCGGGGGAGCTGCTGGACGACGTCGTCAAGCAGGTTGCCGCGCCGTATGGCGTGGACGTGCACCTGGAGCACACCCGTGGTGTCCCTCCGGTGGTGAACTCCGAGCATGAAACTGCGCTTATTGAGGCATCTGCCCGCGCTGAGCTGGGGGAGAACGCCGTGGTCCTGACCCCCCAGTCCATGGGCGGGGAGGACTTTGCCTGGTTCCTGGCGGACCTCCCCGGTGCCATGATGCGCCTGGGCACCCACACTCCGGGCGGCGAAGAATATGACCTGCACCGCGGAGACTTCATCGTGGACGAGCGTGCGCTTGGGTACGCCATCCGGGTTCTCACGGGTGCCGCCCTCCGGACGATCCGGGACCTCGAACAGTAACCCAACTGAGGGACAGCACATGCTCTATTGAGTGCTCAGTGGAGCATGTGCTGTCCCCTAGTTGGGCAGGTTGGGCCGGAATGAGTTGTGCGCAATTGAATTGTGCACTATCGTTTTATTCATGAGTGACGCACCCCGCCTCCGCCACCAGGTCTGCTTCGCGCTGTACTCGGCCTCCAAGGCCGCGACGGCGGTCTACCGACCCGTGTTGGACGACCTCGGCCTGACGTACCCGCAGTACCTGGTGATGCTGGTGTTGTGGGAGCAGGAGCCGCGAAGTGTCCGTGAACTTGGCGCCGAACTGGGGCTTGATTCCGGAACGTTGTCGCCGCTGCTCAAGCGCCTTGAAGGGCTGGGGCTCGTGGAGCGTAAGCGCTCGGCGGAAGACGAACGCCGCGTGGACATTGTGCTGACCGACGCCGGAACGGCACTCAGTGCCCGGGCCCAGGCAGTGCCGCAACGGTTGGCCGACGCCGCAGGGCTCGACGCCGCCGAGATCCAGCAGCTGCACGCAACCCTCGGCAAGCTCACCGCCGCCCTGAACAGCTCACTCTGAAAATTTTCACGCGATCCAATTCCCGAAGAGAAACGGAAAACACCTTGAAGACTCTCTACACAGCCGAGGCACTGGCCTCCGGCGAAGGCCGCGACGGCAACGCCCGCACCAGGGACGGCAAGCTGGACCTGGCCCTGGCCAGCCCGGTGGAACTGGGCGGCAACGGCCAGGGAACCAACCCGGAGCAGCTTTTCGCGGCAGGCTACGCCGCATGCTTCCACTCCGCCTTGCGCCTGGTCGGCCGCAAGGAACGCGCCGATGTCAGCGATTCGGCCGTTGCGGCCAAGATCCACTTCGGCGCATTGACCGACAGCGAAGGCTACGGCCTGGCCGCTGAACTGGAGATCGCGCTGCCTGCCCTGGACCGCGAAACCGCCGAAGCCCTGATGGCCAAAGCGCACCAGATCTGCCCTTACTCCAACGCCACCCGTGGCAACATGGCCGTGGACCTCAAGCTCGTGGAGTTCGCAGCATGAGCGCCGCAGTCAGCACGCCGGTGGAAACCCGCGAAATCCAGCTCGCTTCACGTCCCGTAGGCCGTCCGGCCCCGGAGAACTTCCGCTTGGCGGCGGCCACGCTTCCCGAGCTCGCTGAGGGCCAAGTCCTGGTGAAGAACCACTTCATATCGGTGGATCCCTACATGCGTGGCCGCATGAACGACGTCAAGTCCTACTCGGCGCCGTTCCGCCTGGATGCAGCGCTCGACGGCGGGGCCGTAGGTGAGGTGATCGCGTCCCGTTCGGACGCGCACAAGGTGGGTGACGTCGTCGTGCACCAACTGGGGTGGCGTGAACACGCGGTGGTCGATGCGGCAGCGACCACTCCGGTGCCGGGCGGGCTTGCTCCGACCTCGGCCTTCCTGGGCGCGCTGGGCATGACCGGCCTGACCGCCTACGCCGGCCTGCTGAAGGTGGCCGAGTTCAAGGAGGGCGACGTCGTCTTCGTCTCCGGTGCGGCTGGCGCAGTTGGTTCCATGGTGGGCCAGATCGCCAAGGCCATGGGTGCCTCCAAAGTCATCGGCAGCGCCGGTTCGGCGGAGAAAGTTGCCCGCCTTGTGGAACTCGGATTTGATGCCGCGTTCAACTACAACGACGGCCCGGTCCTCGAGCAGCTCCAGGAAGCTGCGGAAGAGCGCGGGATCGACGTGTACTTCGACAACGTCGGCGGGGAACACCTTGAGGCCGCCTTGGCCACCCTCACCGTCGGTGGGCGGGTGGCAATGTGTGGCGCCATCGCCCAGTACAACTCCACCGAGCCGCCGGCCGCCCCCCGGAACCTGGCCGTGGCCATCGGCAAGCAGTTGACCCTCCGCGGTTTCCTGGTGGGCGGACAGCGCCAGCACGCTGCCGAGTTTGCCCGGAAAATGGCCGGATGGCTTGCAGATGGAACCATCAGCTACGACGAGACGATCGTGGACGGCTTGGAAAACGCCCCGCAGGCCTTCATTGATCTGCTGGACGGAGCCAACACCGGAAAGATGCTCGTCCGGTTGTAGTCGCGGGTAGCCGGGTGTGACTTGCACACCCGGCTACTGCTTGGTAACAAAAAGTCAACAATCTGTCCGGGAGGGCGGCTTTGTGCTACTCCGGTGTGTTCCAGGCCACTAGGGTTGTTGCTATAAGTGCGCTTCGGCGCAGTGCTGCGAAGCCTCAGTGAAAACAGAATTTCTGCCCCGAAGTTTTTGGAAACGGACACTCATTGACCATCCGTCGTAGCGCCAATCACTTTCTTCCTGGAGGAAAATTGAAGAAACCACTGCGTGCCACCCTGAAGCGCGGTTCAATGGCCGGTGTCGCAACCGTCGGCGCAGCAGCGCTCCTGCTGACCGGCTGTGGCCAGGCCCCCGATGCCGGATCCGGCACCGCTACCAAGAGCGATTTCCTCGGATGCATCGTTTCCGACTCCGGCGGATTCGACGACCAGTCCTTCAACCAGTCCTCGTACGAGGGACTGAAGAAGACTGAGAAGGACCTTGGCATCCAGACCAAGTCGGCCGAGTCAAAGGCCAACAGCGACTTCGAAACCAACCTCAACGGCATGGTTTCCGCGGGCTGCAACCTGACCATCACTGTGGGCTTCCTCCTGGGCGATGCCACCAAGGCTGCCGCCGAGAAGAACACTGATAAGCACTTCGCCATCATCGACTTCGCTTATGACACCCCTGTAGCCAACGTCAAGCCGGTTGTCTACGACACCGCCCAGGCTGCCTACCTGGCGGGCTACGCCGCAGCGGCAACGTCCAAGACCGGCAAGGTGGGAACCTTCGGCGGCATCAAGATCCCGACCGTGACGATCTTCATGGACGGCTTCTACGACGGCGTCCAGGCCTACAACAAGGCCAAGGGCAAGAACGTCCAGGTTGTCGGCTGGGACAAGAACACCCAGGACGGCTCGTTCACCGGTGACTTCGAGAAGCAGGACACCGGCAAGCAGGTCACCATCAACCTGCTGGACCAGGGCGCGGACATCGTCATGCCCGTGGCAGGTCCGGTCGGCAAGGGTGCAGGCGCAGCCCTCAAGGAAGCCAAGGCTGCCGGCAAGGACGTCAAGCTCATCTGGGTTGACTCCGACGGCTACCTGACTGCTCCCGAGTACAAGGACCTCATGCTGACCTCCGTGGTCAAGCAGATGGGCGAGGCCGTTGAAACCGTGGTGAAGGACGACAAGGACGGCAAGTTCAGCAACGAAGCGTACGTTGGCACACTCGCCAACGACGGCGTGGCCATCGCCCCGTTCCACGACCTCGATTCCACTGTTTCTTCCGAAACCAAGTCCGAACTCGACGCCATCAAGGCGGACATTGTTTCCGGCAAGCTCGTTGTCGAATCGAAGGCAAGCCCCAAGAAGTAAGCAATTCCTGGACGCGCCGCCAGTACCGTGCCCCGGTACTGGCGGCGCGTTTTTGCCCTGACTAGGCTGATCCCAAAGCTCGTGGCTTTGGAGCTGTTCAGCCGTCCCTCGGACTCAAAGAACGGTGGGAGTTGTGAAACTCGAATTGAAGGGGATCTCGAAAGCGTTCGGGAACTTCTACGCCAACCAAGACATCGACCTTGTGGTCGAATCCGGCCAGATCCATTGCCTCCTCGGCGAAAACGGTGCCGGCAAATCAACCCTCATGAACGTGCTCTACGGGCTGTATGAGCCCACCGCCGGCCAGATCCTGGTGGACGACCAGCCGGTGAACTTCCGCGGCCCGGGCGACGCCATGGCTGCCGGCATCGGCATGGTGCACCAGCACTTCATGCTTGTCCCGGTCTTTACGGTGGCCGAAAACGTAGCGCTCGGTGCTGAGCCGACGTCGTTTGGCGGTGTCCTCAGCATCGACGAAACCCGGAAGCAGATCCGGGAAATTTCCGACAAGTATGGCTTCGACGTCGATCCAGACGCCCTGGTGGAAGACCTCCCGGTGGGCGTCCAACAGCGCGTCGAAATCATCAAGGCCTTGGTCCGGAAAGCCAAGGTCCTCATCCTGGACGAGCCCACAGCCGTGCTCACCCCGCAGGAGACCGACGAACTGCTGGACATCATGCGCCAGCTCAAAGCCGGCGGGACATCCATCGTCTTCATCTCGCACAAACTGCGGGAAGTGAAGGCCGTCTCCGACGTGATTACCGTGGTCCGTCGCGGCAAAGTCGTTGGCGACGCACCTCCCACAGCCTCACCTACTGAACTCGCCTCGATGATGGTGGGCCGCCCGGTCAGCCTCAGCCTCAACAAGGCCGCCGCGCAGCCGAAGGACACCACGTTCGTCGTCGAAAACCTGACGGTCCGGGCCGCCAACGGAACCAATGTGGTGGACGGGATCAGCTTCGACATCGCCCAAGGCGAGATTCTGGCCATCGCCGGGGTGCAGGGCAATGGTCAAACCGAACTGACCGAAGCCATCCTCGGAGTCCAGGAACACGTGACAGGTTCGGTGGTCCTGGACGGGAAGCAACTCCTGGGACTCCCCGTCAAGGACGTGCTGCGCTCCGGCGTCGGCTTTGTTCCCGAAGACCGTACCGTCGACGGTTTGGTGGGTCCTTTCTCCGTCGCAGAGAACCTGGTGCTTGACCTGTACGACCAGGCTCCGTTTGCCAGCGGTATCAGCATGAAGCCCGCCAAGGTGGCCGAACATGCCAAGGCCAAGATCGAGGAATTCGATATCCGCACGCCCTCGGCCGGTTCGGCTGCGGGAACCTTGTCCGGTGGCAACCAGCAAAAGGTGGTCATGGCCCGGGAGCTTTCCCGGCCGCTCCGGTTGTTCATCGCAAGCCAACCAACCCGTGGCGTGGACGTCGGTTCCATCGAATTCCTGCACAAGCGCATTGTTGCCGAGCGGGATGTCGGAACGCCGGTCATGATCGTTTCCACGGAACTGGATGAAGTCATCGAACTCGCAGACAGGATCGCCGTGCTCTACAAGGGCAAACTCGTGGGAATCGTCCCGGCGGGAACACCCCGCGACACCCTTGGCTTGATGATGGCCGGCGTCGGCCCGGAAGGAGGCTCCGATGACCACTAGCAGCGATGGGTCTACCAAGGACCAAACCCCTGAAGAGTCCACAGCGGAAGTACGGGCAGCAGACGTTGCCTTGGATACCGCAGGAGGGACCCTTGAGCCGTCCATTGTCCCGGTTTCGTCCCAGAGCGGAGATCCAGGACACCAACAGGGCAATCTGATGCGGCGCATTGTCATGGGCAATGGCTTCGTGTCGGTTTTGGCCGTCATTGTGGCGCTGTTCCTCGGTGGCCTGCTGATTGCCAGCACCGATTCCCAAGTTGCGAAGACCGCGGGCTACCTCTTCGCCCGTCCCAGCGATTTCCTGACCGCGCTGTGGGCTGCCATGACGGACAGCTATGTGGCGCTCTTCCAGGGCTCGGTCTTCAGTCCCCGGCAGGGCTTCAAGCCGCTCCTGGAAACGATGACGGTTGCCACGCCTCTCATCTGTGCCGGCCTGGGCGTTGCCCTGGCCTTCCGTGCGGGCCTTTTCAACATCGGTGCGCAGGGGCAAATCATCATCAGCGCCACCCTTGCCGCCTACGTCGGGTTCACCTGGCACCTGCCCTTCGGCCTGCACCTGCTGCTCGTTATCATCATGGGTGTCCTCGGCGGCGCCGCTTGGGGCGCGATCGTCGGTATCCTCAAAGCCCGGACCGGCGCGCACGAGGTCATCGTGACCATCATGCTGAACTACGTGGCCTTGTTCCTGCTGGACTTCCTCCTGAACACCGCAGCGTTCCGGCGGCCTGGGGACAACAGCCCCATCTCGCCGCGTTTGGATGAATCCGCAACCTACCCGGTGCTCATTCCGGGATCCCGGCTCCACCTGGGCTTCCTTGTGGCCATCGCGCTGACCTACGGCGTGTGGTGGATGTTGAACCGGTCCACCATCGGCTTTGAATTCCGTGCCGTTGGTGCGAACCCCATCGCAGCCCGCACGGCGGGCGTCAAAGTACCCCGGGCCACCATCCTCGTGATGGCACTGGCCGGTGCCTTGGCCGCATTCGGTGGCGTCGCGCAGGTCGCCGGCACCGAAAAGGTGCTGACCGGCGGTGTGGCGGCTCAGATCGGCTTCGACTCCATCACTGTTGCCTTGCTCGGCCGCAGCACGCCGTGGGGGACCTTCTTCGCGGGACTGTTGTTCGGTGCCTTCCGCGCCGGTGCCGTGCAGATGCAGATCCAAACCGGAACGCCCATCGACATCGTGCTGGTGGTCCAGTCCCTGATCGTCCTGTTCATCGCTGCTCCGCCACTGATCCGATCGATCTTCCGGCTGGAAGGCAAGAAAAAGAAGAAGGACAAGACGCCGAAGGCGGCCCCTGAAGCTGCCCTCGCCAACGCCACCGGAGGTGCCAAATGAGCGCGACAACCACTGCACCCAAGTCGGGTTCCACGGCCCTGCCGGCGTTCCGACCGTCCTTGAAAGTTCCCGTTTCACTGGGCGTCCTGGCCCTTGTTGCACTGGTCTTCTTTGGCTTCCTCGGCTCGGACAAGACAGCGGAGATGAAGATCAGCGATACCGGCGACGCGGTAGCCGTCCCGGCGCTGATGATTCCCGGCCAAGTGGGTGGCATCGTGCTCGGCATCCTGTTGCTGGCCATGGCTGCCTACTCGATCTACCTCTGGACACAGGGAGAAAAGTCGCCGAAGTGGCTTCCCATCGCGTTCGCCGTGGTCTTTGTTTTTGCCCTTTTGGTGTGGATTGTGGCCGGCGCCCGTCAGCCGTCCATTTCCCTGGCGGGCCTGGTGGCCGGTTCGGTGACCCTCGCGGTTCCGTTGGTCTTCGGCTCGCTTTCGGGTGTCCTGTGTGAGCGCGTTGGCGTGGTCAACATCGCCATCGAAGGCCAGCTCCTGGGCGGCGCTTTCACGGCGGCCCTGGTGGCGACCATGACCGGAAGCCCGTACATCGGCCTGATCGCCGCGGCAGCCGCCGGCGCGGTGGTCTCCATGGTCCTTGCGGTGTTCAGTATCAAATACCTCGTTAACCAGATCATCGTCGGTGTTGTGCTCAACGTCCTGGTGTCCGGCCTGACGGGCTTCCTGTACGGCACGCTCATGGTCCCCAACAAGGAACAGTTCAACACTCCGGGCCGCTTGGACATCCTGCCCATCCCGCTGCTCTCGGACATCCCCATCATTGGGCCCATCCTGTTCGAACAGTCCATCGCCGGCTACCTCATGTACATCGCTGTGGCCGTCGTCTGGTTCGGCTTGTTCAAGACCCGCTGGGGCCTGCGCGTCCGCGCCGTCGGCGAGCACCCGCAGGCTGCCGATACCTTGGGCATCAACGTCAACGCAACGCGTTTCTGGAACGTCACCCTGGGCGGTGCAATTGCCGGTATCGGTGGTGCGGTGTTCACACTGGTGACCATCGACTCCTTCACCAAGGACATCTCAGGCGGCCGCGGCTTCATTGCGCTGGCTGCCCTGATCTTTGGCCGATGGAATCCGATCGGAGCGTTCCTGGCGTCGCTGCTGTTCGGTTTTGCCTACAACCTGCAGTCCATTCTGGGCATCATCGGAACGCCCGTTCCCAGCCAGTTCATGGCCATGCTGCCGTACCTGGTGACCATCTTCGCCGTCGCCGGCCTGGTGGGTAAGTCGCGGCCACCGGCCGCAAGCGGCATACCGTACGTGAAGGGTTGACGATGCCAGCGGATGACGTCGACTGGAAGGCCCTGGAATCTGCCGCGGTCCAGGCGATGGCCAATGCCTATGCTCCCTATTCGAAGTTCCCGGTGGGGGCTGCGGCCCTCACCGAGGACGGCAGGATCGTCAGCGGCTGCAACGTGGAGAACGCCAGCTACGGGCTGACCCTGTGCGCCGAGTGCGCCCTGGTGGGCCAGCTTCACATGAGCGGCGGCGGCAGGATCGCCGCATTCTATTGCGTGGACGGCCAAGGCAACGTCCTCATGCCATGCGGACGTTGCCGCCAGCTGCTCTACGAATTCCGGGCACCCGGGATGCAGCTCATGACCACCCAAGGCATCAAAACCATGGACCAGGTGCTTCCTGACGCCTTTGGTCCTGAACACCTGGAGGAGACCCTTGACCAGCACTGAAGCCTTCGACGCTGTCCAGATCATCACGATCAAACGGGACAAGGGCACGCTCACCCCGGAACAGATCGACTGGACCATCGACGCCTATACGCGCGGCGTCATCGCAGAGGAGCAGATGGCGGCCTTGAATATGGCCATCCTGCTTAACGGCATGGACTGCCAGGAGATCTCGCGCTGGACCTCGGCGATGATCGCCTCGGGTGAGCGGATGGACTTTTCGTCGCTGACAACGCCCGACGGCGGCCGGAAGGCTACCAGCGACAAGCACTCCACCGGTGGGGTGGGGGACAAGATCACCCTGCCGCTGGCACCGCTGGTGGCTGTCTTCGGCGTCGCTGTACCGCAGTTGTCCGGCCGGGGCCTTGGCCACACAGGCGGAACCCTGGACAAGCTCGAAGCGATTCCCGGGTGGCGGGCCAACCTCAGCAACGACGAGATCATGGCCCAACTCCAGGACGTGGGCGCTGTGATCTGTGCTGCCGGATCGGGGCTGGCTCCCGCGGACAAGAAGCTCTACGCCTTGCGGGATGTCACCGGGACAGTGGAGGCCATTCCGCTGATCGCGTCCTCGATCATGAGCAAGAAGATCGCCGAAGGCACGGGCTCGTTGGTGCTGGATGTCAAAGTGGGCTCCGGAGCCTTCATGAAGGACGAAGCAAAGGCCCGGGAGCTTGCCGAGACGATGGTGGCCCTGGGCAAGGACGCAGGAGTACACACCGTTGCTTTGCTCACCGACATGTCGACGCCGTTGGGACTCACAGCGGGCAACGCCATCGAAGTGGAAGAGTCGGTGGAGGTCCTCGCGGGCGGCGGTCCGGAAGACGTCGTCGAACTCACCGTCCGCTTGGCCGAGGAGATGCTGGCCGGTGCCGGTATCCACGATGCTGATCCGGCGTCCGCGCTCAAGGACGGCCGCGCGATGGACGTCTGGAACCGGATGATCGAGGCCCAGGGCGGCGATCCCCGGGCGGCGTTGCCGGTGGCCAAGGAGTCCGAAGTGGTTTACGCCCCGGCGGATGGTGTCCTGGTCGAACTGGACGCATTGTCCGTGGGTGTCGCCGCTTGGCGCCTCGGAGCGGGCCGGGCCCGCAAGGAGGACAAGGTACAGGCCGGGGCGGGCGTCCGCATGCATGCCAAGCCGGGAGCTTTGGTGCGCGCGGGGGAGCCGTTGATGACGCTCCTGACGGACACCCCGGAGAAGTTCGATCGGGCCAAGGAAGCTCTCCGCGACGCGGTGGTCATAGCCCCCGAGGGTTCGCGCCCGGGCAGTCAGCTGATTATCAGCCGAATCGCCTAGGCTTAATTGTTCCGGGTCATCCTAGCGGGTGGCCCGGAACATTTGTCATCCGGCGCCTGTGGGGGAGCCGCCTACCTTAAGGAAACCGTGCAGGGCATCAACGATTTCATCCTGGCCGCGGCGGGACAGCCGTGGGTGCTGTTCCTGGTGTTGGCGTGCTGCCTGATTGACGGCTTCTTTCCGCCCATACCCAGCGAGTCCGTGGTGGTGGGCCTCAGCGCTGTATCCGGCAGCAGCGGAGTGCCGAACATCTGGATGCTGGGCTTCATGGCGGCCCTTGGAGCCTTCGCCGGGGACAACATCGCCTACATCATCGGCAGCCGCATCGGTACGCAGCGATGGCGCTGGATGCGCAGGCAACGGATGCAGGGTGCCTTCCGCTGGGCGGGCAAGGAACTCCGACGCCGAGCGGCCTCGCTCATCATGGTGGCCAGGTTCATTCCCATCGGCAGGGTGGCAGTCAACCTCACGGCAGGGGCCACGCACTTCAACCATCGCCGCTTTGTGCTTCTCACCGCAGCCTCTGCTCTTCTGTGGGCCTCGTATTCAGTGGTCCTGGGGTACTTCTTCGGCGTGTGGTTCGAGCACAACCACCTCCTGGGCGCCGTCATCGCCATTGTGGTGGCCGTGATCCTCGGCATTGTCATTGACCGCATCATCAGCAAAGTGCGCGGTGCGGCCCCCTTGGACGGAAAGAACATCCCCGAACAGGATGCCCCGCCTCCACCCACGGTATGACGCCCACAGCCTCCCAAGATCAGTCCGCCGGTTGACGCCTCAGCAAGGCCCGGCCGATAGCGTTAAGCGTGTGATTCCACGGCTGGGGCGTAGCGAACGACGTCCCGGCCATGGGACACTAAGAGCGACTTCGATCACACTGTCAAGTCATATTCATCTAGGAGCTACCGCCGCGTGGAGTTTTTGAACCAAATGCTCGAGCATGCAGCCGGGCAGCCCTGGATATATCCCGTACTTCTTGTCTTCTTCTTCATTGACGGATTTGCCACCATCCTTCCCAGCGAAACGGCCATTGTTGGGCTCTCGGCGCTGTCCCTTCACAGCGGAGAACCCAATCTTTGGATCCTCGGCGCCACCGCGCTGGTGGGAGCCATGGCGGGTGACAACATGGCGTACATGCTCGGCCGCAAGATCGGCCTGACCCGCTGGAAGTGGATGCGCCGCCCCAAGGTCCAAAAAATGTTCGCCTGGGCCCAGTACGAGCTCGACAAGCGCGGCGCAGTGCTGATCTTCACAGCCCGCTACATTCCCTGGGGACGGGTGGCTGTGAACTATGTAGCCGGCCAAACCGGATTCCGGCACCGGACCTTCTTCTGGCTGGACGCCTTTGCCTGCATCACGTGGGTGGCCTACTCCATCGGCATCGGCCTGCTTGCCGGTCAGTGGGTGCACCACAATCCGCTGCTGGGTGTTGGTATCGCCGTCGCCTTCGCTGTGGTGCTGGGTATCATCGTGGATCACACGCTTCGCTGGTGGCACAAATACCTCGAGAAAAGGGATCACTCCAAGGAGGCCGCCGCAGCCGCGCAGGCACCGTCGGTAGACGAGTCCCACAAGGCCGTAGTCGGCGTCGACCGTTCGAAGCCCGCTGGCTAAGGTCCGGCCGTCCCCCTAGTCTTAGTACGTGACTGAGCCCATACTTGACGCTGCCCCTGCCCTCGACTTCGATCTGAAGAGCCTGCCCAAGGTTTCTCTTCATGACCACCTGGATGGGGGCCTCCGCCCCGCCACCATCATTGAACTCGCCCGGGCTGTGGGCCACACGCTGCCCTCCACCGACCCCGTGGCCCTCGGCCAGTGGTTCCGCGACTCCGCCGATTCCGGTTCCTTGGTCCGGTACCTCGAGACGTTCGACCACACCATCGCCGTGATGCAGACCAAGGAAGGCCTGTTCCGGGTTGCAAAGGAATTCGTCGAGGACCTGGCTGAAGACGGCGTGGTGTACGGCGAAGTCCGTTGGGCGCCGGAGCAGCACCTCCAGAAGGGCCTGACCTTGGACGAGGTCGTAGAGGCAGTACAAACGGGCCTCGAAGCAGGCGTGGACGCTGCCGAAGAGCGCGGTCAGCAAATCCAGGTAGGCCAGCTGATCACCGCCATGCGCCACGCTGACCGTGGCCAGGAGATCGCCGAACTCGCGGTCCGTCACCGGACCAACGGAGCCGTTGGCTTCGACATTGCCGGTGCTGAGGACGGCTTCCTGCCCTCACGCTTCAGGGACGCCTTCACTTACCTGGCGGAAAACAACTTCCCCGCTACCATTCACGCTGGAGAGGCTGCCGGCCTGGAAAGCATCCAGTCAGCGCTCGTTGATGGCCGGGCCCTGCGTCTGGGCCACGGCGTGCGGATTGCCGAGGATATTTCGGTTGAGTTCGAGGACAACCCGGACGACAACGGCGAGGACACGGTTGGCATGGTGACCATTGGCAACATTGCCGGTTGGGTCCGCGACCGCGGAATCGCCCTGGAGATTTGCCCGTCCTCGAACCTGCAGACCGGGGCGATTTCCGGTTTCGGCGAGGGCATCGAGAGCCACCCGGTGGACATGCTCTTCCAACTGGGCTTCAACGTGACCATCAACACTGATAACCGCCTGATGAGCGGGGTCACGCTGACGGACGAGTTCGAGCTCCTGGTGGAAACCTTCGACTACGACCTCGATGACCTGCTGGAGCTGACCCTCAACGCAGCTGAGGCAGCGTTCCTGCCGCTGGATGAGCGCGAAGCCTTGGTTGAGTACATCAACGATGCCTACGCCAACCTCGGCTAACGAATCCAGCCTCGACGCACTGATTGGGACAATCGCTGCCCTTCGTGAGCACTGCCCCTGGATGGGGGCGCTCACGCACGAGTCGTTGGTTGAGTACCTGATCGAGGAAGCCTATGAAGTAGTGGACTCGATCGAAGCCGGTGCCGTTGATGATGAGCTCCGCGGCGAGCTGGGTGATGTGCTGCTCCAGGTAGTGCTTCATGCCCGGCTCGCCGAGGAACGCGGCAGTTTCGACTTCGCAGCTGTGGCCCAGGGCATCAACGCCAAGATGGTCCGGCGCAACGGGCACGTCTTCAAGGCCGACGGTTCCCTCCAGGAGACATTCCCGGCGAGCGTCGAGGAAATCATCGTCAAGTGGGACGCCGCCAAACGTGCCGAGAAGCCCGAACGCAAGGATCCCTTCGAGGGCATTCCGCCGCACCTCCCGGCGCTGGCGGCCGCGCAGAAGTCCCTTGACCGGGCGGAGCGCGCAGGGCTCGACACCCAAGGCGTCGCGTCCGCCGTCGAAATTCCTGTCATTCCGGACTCTGAAGAGGCCCTCGGTGAGTTGCTCCTGGGGATCGTCGCCGGAGCCCGGGAACAGGGATTCGACGCCGAACGGGCTCTCCGTGCCGCTGTTCGATCGTTTCAGAACCGCCAGGCCCGGCCTTCATGACGTGAAAGGTTGGAATTCGTTCCGTAACCTGAGCCACTCTGGACTACGCTAGTAGCGACGAGGACGTTGAGAATTTCCCTCCTCATTCCTGTAATTTGCCCATAAGGAGCACATCCATGGCGCTTATCGATGCCATCCACGCACGCGAGATCCTTGATTCCCGCGGAAACCCGACCGTAGAAGTTGAGGTTCTGCTCTCCGACGGCCAGATCGGCCGCGCAGCAGTTCCCTCCGGTGCTTCCACCGGCGAGCACGAAGCTGTCGAACTCCGCGACGGCGACAAGGGCCGTTACCTCGGCAAGGGTGTCCAGAAGGCCGTCGACGCCGTCATCGACGAGATCTCCCCGGCACTCATTGGCTTCGACGCCACTGACCAGCGCAGCATCGACCAGGCCATGATCGACCTCGATGGCACCCCGAACAAGGGCAAGCTGGGCGCCAACGCCATCCTGGGTGTTTCCCTGGCTGTGGCCAACGCTGCCGCAGCCTCGGCCGACCTCCCGCTTTACAAGTACCTGGGCGGCCCGAACGCCCACGTGCTGCCGGTTCCGCTGATGAACATCCTCAACGGTGGCTCGCACGCCGACTCCGACGTTGACATCCAGGAATTCATGATCGCCCCGATCGGCGCCGAGACCTTCTCCGAGGGCCTGCGCTGGGGCGTCGAGGTCTACCACAACCTCAAGGCCGTCCTCCAGGAGAAGGGCCTCTCCACGGGCCTCGGCGACGAAGGTGGTTTCGCTCCCAACCTGCCGTCCAACCGTGCAGCACTGGACCTGATCACCGAAGCCATCAAGAACGCCGGCTACACCCCGGGCACGGACATCGCCCTGGCACTGGACGTTGCCTCCTCCGAGTTCTACAAGGACGGCGCTTACCAGTTCGAAGGCAAGGCACTTTCGGCCACCGAGATGAGCGCCTACTACGCCGAACTCGTTGCCGACTACCCGCTGGTGTCCATCGAGGACCCGCTGGACGAGAACGACTGGGAAGGCTGGAAGACCCTCACCGACACCATCGGTGACAAGGTCCAGCTGGTGGGCGATGACCTCTTCGTCACCAACCCGGTCCGCCTGCAGCAGGGCATCGACGCCGCAACGGCAAACTCCCTGCTGGTCAAGGTCAACCAGATCGGCTCCCTGACCGAAACCCTGGACGCCGTTTCCCTGGCCCAGCGTTCGGGCTACACCACCATCACCTCGCACCGCTCCGGCGAAACCGAGGACACCACGATTGCTGACATCGCCGTTGCCACCAACGCCGGTCAGATCAAGACCGGTGCCCCGGCCCGCTCCGAGCGCGTTGCCAAGTACAACCAGCTGCTGCGCATCGAAGAAGAACTCGACGACGCCGCACGCTACGCCGGCCGCAGCGCGTTCCCGCGTTTCAAGGGCTAGCCTTCAGCGAAAACAGCTGACCGGTGGCTATGGTGGAAAGACCATGGCCACCGGTTCTGTTTAAGGCTGGCCAGGTTCGAAAGCAAGCGCTGCAACCCCGCCAGGCAAGCACCGGGCATTACAGGAGTGTCATGGCCACCCGTCGACCAAAAGTACCCAGGGCCGACGCCCTTGGCCGCCCTGCCGGCTCTGCACGCCCTGCCGGGGCATCCGCTTCCGGCCGTCCCGCCTCCCAGGGGACCGACGACGCCGACGTCATTACCTTGGGTGCGTCGCGCACCACCGACAAAACCTCGACGAAGACAAAATCGTCGACGGCGACAGGCACCAAGGCGGCCGGAAAGTCGGCCCCCGCTGGTGCAAAGGCAAAGAGCGGCAGCACCGGTGATGCGCACAAGCGCCCGGACAAAGGGCACTCCAAGGATGGGGCGGGCAGAGGCTCAGAACAGCTTGATCCGGTACCTGCGAAGGCATTTTCCGGCAGGATGCTGGCCTTGGCCGTGGTGATGATCGCCATCACTGTCCTCTTGGCTCCGACGGTGAAGATTTTCCTCGAGAAGCGCTCCGAAATCTCGGCCCTGGAAGCCGAGATTGCCAGCCGGAAAGCCGAGCAGACTGAACTGAACAAGCAGATCTCCCGGTGGCAGGATCCCAACTATGTGAAACAGCAGGCCCGAGACCGCATTAACATGGTTATGCCGGGTGAAACAGGTTACTGGGTGTTTGGCGGGGATGACGCCGCTGGCACCCCAGGTGGCCGCACCGGCTCCGGATCAACTGCAAACCCGGAGAATCTGCCCTGGGTGGATGCTCTCTGGGAGTCCATCAGACGATCGGCAACTGACTAGACGCGGCGCCCACCGCCGTCGTGTCCGCATGGGACACGGCAAAAAGGGCAGGAAGGTTGGCAGCGCAAGTGGAAGAGAACACGGCAGCCGTGCCGCAGGAATCCCGCCAGCCATCAGCACACGATCTTGAGGTCCTCAGCCGCCAGCTCGGCAGGCCGGTCCGGGATGTCGTTGAGATCCCCGCACGCTGTGTCTGCGGCAACCCGTTGGTAGCGGCAACTGCTCCACGGCTCAGCAACGGAACTCCGTTCCCCACCACCTTCTACCTGACGCATCCCGTGATCACGTCCGCGGTGTCGCGGCTCGAAGCGGGCGGACTCATGAACGAGATGAACGATCGCCTGGCCGGGGACCAGGAGCTGGCGGGCGCCTACAGGGGTGCCCACGAAGCCTACTTGCAGGCCCGCAACGACATTGCTGACCGCTCGGGCACCGGCGCCGTTCCTGAGATCGATGGGATCTCCGCCGGCGGCATGCCCACCCGCGTGAAGTGCCTGCATGTCCTGGTGGGCCACTCGTTGGCTGCCGGTCCCGGCGTGAACCCGCTGGGCGATGAAGCTTTGGAAGCCATTGCCGAGTGGTGGACCAAGGACCGCTGCTATTGCGACGGTGCCTGGGATACTGCGGGTGAGGCACCCTCAAGGGACTTGAGCCGCCATGGACCGCAAGGCCTTCCGGACATCGTGGGCCGTCCCGCCCCGGTGCGGAAGTCAGCGTCTTCGGCCGACGAGGGAACAGCATGAGCCGTGTCGCCGCCATCGATTGCGGCACCAACTCCATCCGCCTGCTTATCGCCGACGCGTCGGCGGGCGGGGCACCCGGGCCGCTGGCCGACGTCGTGCGTGAAATGCGGGTGGTACGGCTGGGGCAAGGCGTGGACGCTACGGGGGAGCTTGCTCCCGAGGCCCTGGAGCGGACCTTCGCGGCCACCCGTGACTATGCAGAACTGATCAACGACCATGGCGCGGAGCGGGTCCGTTTCGCGGCTACTTCCGCAACCCGCGATGCCCGCAACCGCGACGTCTTCGTGGACGGCATCCGGGACCTTCTGGGGGTGGAGCCCGAAGTCATCAGCGGTGACGAGGAAGCTGCGTTGTCCTTCGCCGGGGCCAGCAGCGCATTGCCCGCGATGGGGGAGAATGCTGTCCTGGTGGTGGATCTTGGCGGCGGAAGCACAGAGTTTGTCCTGGGTGACTCGGCAGGTGTCATCGCGGCTCGCTCGGTGGACATTGGCTGCGTGCGGCTCACGGAACGTCACCTTCGCAATGATCCGCCAACGGCTGCGCAGATCGCCGCGGCGGAGGCCGACGTCGATGCCGCGCTTGACCTCGCAGCGGAAACTGTCCCGCTGAACCGCGCCACAGCCGTGGTTGGCGTGGCGGGGTCCATCACCACCATCACAGCCCACGCGTTGGGCCTGAGCGCGTACCAGCCCGAGCGGATCCACGGTGCCTCCCTGGACCTTGCCACCATCAGCGACGCCTGCACCAACTTGCTTGAGATGACGCGGGCCGAACGCGCAGCGCTTCCCTACATGCATCCCGGCCGTGTTGACGTCATTGGCGCTGGTGCGCTGGTGTGGCGTCGTATTCTGGCGCGCCTGGCCGAGGTCAGCGATGGCAGCATCCGCACAGCCGTTTCCAGTGAGCACGACATCTTGGACGGCATCGCGCTCAGCATCCGGGACGCCGTATGACGGTGCCTCACCGGCGCACCATCTCCGCCGCGCTTGCCGCCGTGATGGCCGGCGGCGCGCTGCTTGGCGCCCTTGCGACGGCGCCAGCCGCTGCCGCGGATGCCTGGCGGGACAAAGAGTTCTGGCTCAAGGATTCCGGTGTCACCAACGCCTGGCAGGTCTCCAAGGGTGCAGGGGTCAAGGTGGCCGTCATCGATAGTGGCGTCGATGGAAACCACCCCGATCTCAAAGGTGTGGTCGTGGGCGGGACCGACGTCTCCGGAGCCGGGGCGTCCAATGGGCAGAAGAGCATTGGAGCCAAGACCGAGCACGGAACACTGGTGGCCACCATGTTGGCGGGCCGGGGACACACGACCCCGACGCCGCCACCATCAGCGCCCGCATCTGCCTCGGCATCCCCTGCCCCTGCGCCCACCACCCCTCCTGCGGGAGGACCGGAGGGGACCATCGGCGTGGCACCTGAGGCGGAGATACTCTCTGTGTCCACGTGGCTTGGCTCGCCGAACCCCGGCGGCAAGACAGACCAGGAACAGATTCCCGATGCCGTTCGCTGGGCCGTGGACAACGGTGCGAAGGTCATCAACATTTCCCTTGGCAGTACGTCTCCGGACTGGCCGCAGAGCTGGGATGCAGCGTTCCTCTATGCCGAGCAGAAGGACGTGGTGATTGTTGCTGCCGCCGGTAACAGGGTGGGTGGCAACATCCAGGTTGGTGCCCCTGCCACCATCCCGGGCGTCCTCACCGTGGCCGGTCTCGACGGCGAAGGCCGCGCCAGCGTCGACTCTTCCTCCCAGGGCATCAGCATCGGAGTGGCGGCCCCTGCCGAAAACCTCGTTGGCGGTCTTCCGGGAGGTGGCTACGCTGAGTGGGCGGGAACGTCCGGCGCCGCGCCGATCGTGTCCGGCGTGGCGGCCCTCATCCGCTCCAAATGGCCGGAGATGAGTGCCAGCCAGGTCATCAACAGAATTGTCAGTACCGCCAAGGATGCGGGAGCGCCCGGCAAGGATCCGATCTACGGCTACGGGATTCTCGATGCCGAGGCTGCGCTCAAGGGCGATGTTCCTGCCACCAGCAGCAACCCTCTGGGCTCCATCGCGGACTGGATCCGCGTGCACCGCCGTGGTGTCCTCAGCGAACCGTCACAGGCGCCGGTGGCGAGTCCGACCAGCGCCGCGCCCACGTTGGCCGATCCCACGGTTCCGGTAGCGAAGACCCCGGCGACAGTCGACGAAGCCTTGCCCGCCGCCGTCGTGCTTGGATTCGGCGCCCTTTTCATTGCCTTGGTGACCGGGGCCGCCATCCAGCTGAGGCGCGTTTCCAGGAACCCTCCAGCCGTGCCCGAAGAAGCAGAGACGGGAACCCTGGAAGTGGTGGATCCGCCCTCTAAAACGTAGCTAGTGAAGATTTTCACAAAGTACTGTACTCTGGATGCATGGCAACCACCCCAGAGCTCATTGACCGTCCCCGGGTTCTCGTCGTCGGCGGCGGCTACGTCGGCCTGTACGTAGCACTCAAACTGCAGAAGAAGATCGCGAATGCAGGTGGCATCGTCACCGTCGTAGATCCGCTGCCCTACATGACTTACCAGCCGTTCCTCCCCGAGGTGGCTGGTGGCAACATCGAGGCACGCCACGCCGTCGTCTCCCACCGCCAGCACCTGAAGCAGACTGAGCTCATCCAGGGCCGCGTCACCGGCATCGACCACGCCAACCGCACTGCAGTGGTGGCTCCGTCCGATGGCGGCGAGCCTTTCGAGATCCCGTACTTCGACGTTGTCATCGCAGCCGGTGCCATCACCCGTACGTTCCCCATCAAGGGCCTCGCGGACAAGGGCATCGGCCTGAAGACCATCGAGGAAGCCGTTGCACTGCGCAACAAGGTCCTGGAGCGCATCGAAGCCGCTTCGACCATGACCGACCCCGCAGAACGCGCCAAGGCACTGACCTTCGTGGTTGTTGGTGGCGGCTTTGCCGGCATCGAATGCCTCACCGAAATGGAAGACCTCGCCCGTGCAGCGGTCCGCAACAACCCGCGCATCCGCCAGGAAGAAGTCCGCTTCATCCTGGTCGAAGCCATGGGCCGCATCATGCCCGAGGTCACCGCTTCCCAGGCCGAATGGGTTGTGGAGCACCTCCGCAGCCGCGGCATCGAGGTTCTCCTCAACACGTCCCTGGACAGCGCCGAGGACAACCTCAAGCTGATCAACCTGCCGGACAAGACTTCCGCCGGTGAAGTCGAAGCCGATACCCTGGTGTGGGCTGCCGGTGTGCAGGCCAACCCGATGATCCGCTCCACAGACTTCCCGCTGGAACCGCGCGGCCGCGTCCGCGTCCTCCCGGACCTGCGCATCGCAGGCGACGAGGGCATCATCGAGAACGCCTGGGCAGCCGGCGACATCGCCGCTGTTCCGGACCTCACGGGCAAGGGCCTGCCGGATGGCACCTGCGTCCCGAACGCCCAGCACGCACTTCGCCAGGCCAAGAAGCTCGCCAAGAACCTCTGGGCTTCCCGCTGGAACAAGCCGCTGCACGACTACAAGCACAAGAACCTTGGTGCTGTTGCCGGCTTCGGCGAGTGGAAGGGCGTTGCCAACATCAACCTGCTGGGCCGCATCGGCCTCAAGGGCGGCCTCGCCTGGCTGGCACACCGTGGCTACCACGGCATGGCGATGCCTACTGTTGAGCGCAAGTTCCGCGTAGTGTTCGGCTGGATCCTGTCCTTCTTCGCCGGCCGCGACACCACGCAGCTGATCGACCTGGACAACCCCCGTGGTGCTTTTGTTGCAGCAGCAACCCCGGCTCCCAAGCCGGCTGCCGCTCCGGCCCCGGCTCCGGCTCCGGCGCCTGGGAAGTCTGCCGAGGAGAAGACTCCAGTAACGGCTGACGCCAAGTAGTTCACGCTCGACGGCGGCTGCTCCCCTGAGGGGAGTGGCCGCCGTCGGCGTTTAACGCCCAAGCCGCCCCTAGACTGTTCCCATGGCTGGCGAAACCGACCTGGAAAGACTCCTGGAGTCCTTGCACCCAATCGTGCGCGACGGCGACTACGTCTACGCGCTGTGGCCGCACGGCAGGCCGCTGGAAGGCGACGTGGAGGCCGCAGTCCGCGAGGCTGAAGGCCTGACCGTCGTCTTGAGGCGTGATGAAGCGGACAGGCTTGGGCTCTCCTACGACTTCGTGGCGGCATGGATCACCCTGCAGATCCATTCGGCACTGGAAGCGGTGGGCCTGACCGCTGCAGTCAGCGCCGCGCTGACGCATGCGGGGATCAGCTGCAATGTCCTGGCCGGCTTCCATCACGACCATTTGCTGGTGCCCACTGGTGACGCGGACCGTGCCATGGGTGTCCTGCAGTTATTAAGCCGCGGAATCGTGCTGCGGACCGAACAGCCGGGGGACCGGCCGGCAATTCTGGCCCTGACAGCCCAGGCGTTCTCCGTTTCACCGGTGACTGGCGAACCCGTCCAGGGAACGCCCATCGAAGTAGCTTTGCTTCGCGGGCTTTTTGACAGTGACGAGTACATTCCGGAATTGAGCATCGTGGCGGAAATTGGCGGGGACATCGTGGGCCACGTCATCAGTACCCGCGGTTGGGTGGGGGATGAGCCCTTCCTTGGCCTGGGTCCGATCGGAGTAGCTCCCACACTGCAGCGGCGGGGGATCGGCTCGGCCCTGTTGCAGGAAACTGCCACGCGCGCCGCGGCCGCCGGTGAGCCGGGCATCGCGTTGTTGGGCAGCCCCGTCTATTACCCTCGGTTCGGGTACGTTCCCGCCGTCTCGTTGGGCGTTCAGCCGCCGGAAGCCCGCTGGGGCGACCACTTCCAGGTGCTGGCACTTCCCGGCTGGCACGACGGCGTCCGCGGCACCTTCCGCTTTGCGACGCCCTTTGAAAGGCTGTAGCTGGGATACCATGGTCCGGGCGCCCCAGTAGCCCAATTGGCAGAGGCAGCAGACTTAAAATCTGCGTGTTGTGGGTTCGAGTCCCACCTGGGGCACTGCGGGAAGGGGAGCGTCTGCTCCCCTTCCCTTTTTCGTTTCCTTCTCGGAGAATCTTCCCAGCAGACTCGTAGATTCCCTACAGGCAACGAGTGTTATAGGGATGTGACCTGAATCACTTATGTTCCCGGATCAATTGCACTAGTTTGAGTCCTAATCAGGAACACCTGAGTAATCGCATCAAAGGCAGTTCGCACCTTTCGATCGAGGAGACAACGAATGTTTGATCTTTCCCAAGCGGCGCCCCGGGCCGCCAAGCTGACAGCGCTTGGCATTGGGGTGGCTCTTCTCGCCACGGCTTGTGGTGGGTCCTCTACGCCGAGCCAGACCGGCTCCGGCTCCAGTTCCGCAGCGTCGGCGGGGATTTCCTGCCCGGCTCCCAGCGCGGGGGCAGGTGCCGGCAACAGCCAGGCCGCCACCAACTCTGGACCTGTACCTCCTTCGACCACCACGACGTCCACGCCGCTGAAGATTGGATCGCTCCTGCCGACAACGGGGTCGCTGGCGTTCCTTGGCCCACCGGAAATCGCCGGCGTGAACCTCGGCATCAAGGAAGTCAACGACGCCGGCGGCGTCCTGGGCGCTCCCGTATCCGTGGTCCACCGCGATTCCGGTGACACGAAGACCGACATCGCCACGCAGTCCACCACGGCTCTCCTCGGACAAGGCGTCAGCGCCATCATCGGCGCGGCGTCCTCGGGTGTTTCCAAGACGGTCATCAACCAGATCACCGGTGCCGGCGTCATCCAGTTCTCGCCTGCGAACACGTCGCCTGACTTCACCACCTGGGACGACAAGGGACTGTACTGGCGTACTGCACCGTCCGATGTCCTGCAGGGCAAGGTGCTCGGCAACTACATGGCTACCTGTGGCGCCCAGACCGTTGGCATGATCGTATTGAACGACGCTTACGGAACCGGCCTCCAGAAGAACGTGAAGGAAGCCTTCGAAGCAGCCGGCGGCAAGGTCGTAGCCGAGGAATTGTTCAACGAGGGTGACTCCCAGTTCAGCAGCCAGGTGGACAAGGTCCTGGCCGCCAAGCCGGACGCCATCGCGCTGATCACCTTTGACCAGGCCAAGAGCATCGTCCCGCTGATCACGGGCAAGGGCATCAAGCCGACGCAGCTGTTCATGGTTGACGGCAACACCTCCGACTACAGCAAGGACTTCCAGGCCGGCACGTTGAAGGGCGCGCAGGGAACCATCCCTGGTACCTTCGCCAAGGACGACTTCAAGAAGAAGCTCCTGGCCATCGACCCGGCCCTGAAGGACTACAGCTACGCAGGTGAGTCCTACGACGCCGTGAACCTGATCTCACTGGCTGCTGAGGCCGCCAAGAGCACCAAGGGCACCGACATCGCGGCCAAGCTGAAGGAAGTCTCTGAGGGTGGCGAGAAGTGCACCAGCTACGCCGCTTGCGTGACGCTCCTCCGCCAAGGCAAGGACATCGACTACGATGGCCAGTCCGGTCCGGTCACGTTCTCAGACGCCGGCGACCCCACCGAAGCGTACATCGGTATCTACGAGTACCAGGACGACAACACCTACAAGCCGGTCCGTGAAGAGTTCGGCAAGCTCTAACCCGCCCGCTCTCCACTAAGCCCGAACAGTTCCCCTTCCGCAGGAAGGGGACCTGTTCCGTTTAAGGCAACGCGGAGTCACTTATGGCCCCTTCAGAGGCCAAACACGGGCCATAAGTGACCCCGCGTTGTTTGTGGAGTGGGTGGGAGGTTCGACGGCGGTGCTTGGGCGGGTGCCGCCGCCGTCGGTTTGTCATGGGGCGGCAGGTGCGGCTACGACCCACATTGGGCACCCTCTTTATCCGGCGCGCGGGTTTCGCGGCGTGTCACGGGGTGTGGGCGCTCGAAGTGGGTCCTGGCGGCCCGGTGGGCCCTGACAAGCGAAAGGGCGGGTCCGGGATCATGAACCTGATCCCGGACCCGCCCTTTGGCTGGTGCGGTTGCTAGACCTCGTCGGCCAACGTGCCGAGGTAGAGCTGGATGACCTTGGGGTCCTTCATCAGTTCGCGGCCAGTGCCCGTGTACGCGTCCTTGCCCTGGTCCAGGACATAGCCGCGGTCGCAGATCTGGAGACAACGGCGTGCGTTTTGTTCCACCATGATCACCGAGACGCCGGCGCGGTTGATTTCGTGGACCCGGAGGAACGTCTCGTCCTGCTTGACGGGGGAGAGGCCCGCGGAGGGCTCATCCAGGAGCAGCACCGCGGGATCCATCATGAGTGCCCTGCCCATAGCTACCATCTGGCGTTCGCCACCGGAGAGGGAACCGGCACGCTGTGCGCGCCGCTTCGCCAGTTCAGGGAACAGGCTGGCGACGAAGTCAAAGCGTTCGGCGAACACCTTGGGCCGCTGGAACATCCCCATCTGCAGGTTCTCTTCGATGGTCAACGTGGCGAACACGTTGTTGGTTTGCGGGACGAAGCCCACACCCTGGGTGACCAGCTTGTTCGCCTTCAGCCCTGTAAGGTCCTGCCCGCGCACCACAACCGTGCCGGAGTGGACCTTGACCAGGCCGAACATGGCTTTCAGCAGCGTCGACTTGCCGGCGCCGTTGGGGCCAATGATGCCGATGAGCTCGCCCTTGCGGGCTTCGATGCTGCAGCCGTTCAGGATGTTGACGCCCGGGATGTACCCTGCGACGAGGTTGGTGACCTTGACTACGGCCTCGTCTGTGGGGGCGGGGGCCGGAACCGGCATTGCACTGGTGCTGCTCATTTGCCCTCCTCTTTCCTGGGGTCGGTTGTAGTGGGCTCAGCTGAAGTGGGGGTCGCCGTCGTGGATTCAGGGATGTCCGACAGAATGCCGGCATCTTCGGTCCCGACGACCGACTCATCATCCGCTTCAAGTTCTGCCTCGAGTTCCTTGATGCCCTCGGCGTCGCCGAGATCGACGTCGTGGTGGGCGCCAAGGTAGGCGTCGATGACGGCAGGGTTCTTCATGACTTCGCCCGGAGGTCCTTCGGCAACTACCTTGCCTTCTGCCATGACCACCACCCAGTCAGCGATGTGGCGGACCATGTTCATGTCGTGCTCAACGAAGAGCACGGTCATGCCCTCGGCTTTGAGGTTCTTGATGTGGTCCAGCAGTGATTGTGTCAGGGCGGGGTTGACGCCTGCCATCGGCTCATCGAGCATGACGAGCTTGGGCTTCACCATTAATGAACGTGCCATTTCCAGGAGCTTCCGCTGGCCACCCGAGAGCGAGGCCGCGTAGTCGTCTTTCTTGGCATCCAGCTTGAACTTTTCCAGCAGGATGTTGGCTTGGTCGGTAATCTCCTTTTCACGACCACCCCACATGCCTTTGAATAGGGCCTTGGAGAGCCGTTCGCCGGGCTGGTTGGCAGCGCCGAGCCGCATGTTTTCCATGACGGTGAGCTTGCCCATCACCTTGGTCAACTGAAAGGTCCGGACCATGCCCATGCGAGCCACCTTGTAGGAGGACACGCCGGCCAGGCTGTTGCCTTCGAACTGCCACTTGCCGGTGTTGGGCGTATCGAAGCCTGTCAGCAGGTTGAACAGAGTGGTCTTGCCTGCACCGTTGGGCCCGATCAGCGCCGTGATCTTGTGGCGGGGGATTTCCAGGTATTCCACGTCCACGGCATTGATGCCCCCAAAAGAACGCGTAACGTCCTCGGCCACCACGATCGGATCGCGCTTCTTGCAGCCTGGGGTGTTTTCCCCGACGGCGATGGGGCGGGAGTCAGTCATGTAGTCGATATTTTGTTCGTTGGTCTCACTCATGCGAAAGCAAGCTCCTTCTTATTGCCGAACACGCCTTGCGGGCGGAAGATCATCAGGAGCATCAGAGCCACGCCCACCAGGATGTAGCGCAGCTGGCCGGCCTGGACTGTGGTCAGCCAGGTGATGACTCCCGATTCGATGAGGCCATAGAGCAGGCTCTGGGTCAGTGAGAGCACAACCCAGAAGATCATTGCCCCGATGACCGGCCCCAGTACCGTGGCCATGCCGCCGAGCAGGAGGCAGGTCCAGAGGAAGAACGTCAGTTCAGTGCCGTAATTGGACGGCTGGACGGCGCCGCGGGGGAGGGTGAAGATCATGCCGGCCAAGGCACCGAGGACACCGCCGATAACAAGGGCCTGCATCTTGTAGGAGTAAACATTCTTGCCGAGCGAGCGCACGGCGTTTTCGTCTTCCCGGATGCCCTTCAGCACACGTCCCCACGGGCTGCGCATGAGAAGCCAGACCAGCAGGCAGCACACGACCACCAGGGCCCAGCCGACAACGCGGATAAAGAAGTCCCTGTTGTTCATGCCCATGTACGAGCCCTCGGGGAAGGGGTTCATGGCGTAGAAGTCGCCCTCGAACGCAGCCAGGCCGTTAGCCGAACCGGTGACGCTGGTCAGCTGGTTGGTGGTGACAACGTACCGGACGATCTCCGCCGCGGCGATGGTCACGATGGCGAGGTAGTCGGCCCGCAGCCGCAGCGTGGGAATGCCAAGGATGAAAGCGAAGATCACTGAGCACAGGACCGCGATCAGCAGGCCGATGAAGAACGGTGCCTTGAAGGTCAGCGTCGAGATGGCAAAGCCATAGGCGCCCACCGCCATGAAGCCTGCCTGGCCGAAGTTCAGAAGGCCCGAGTAGCCGAAGTGAACAGCAAGGCCCAAAGCGGCAAGCGCGTAGGCCGCCGTCGTCGGACTGAAAAGTTCGCCAAGGGCGCTGGAAAGAATGAATCCGAAGTCCATGGCCCGCTCCTAACCCACACGCTCACGCCGGCCGAGGATACCCTGCGGTCGGAACAAAAGGACAACGATCATAATGAAGAGGGCGCCGACGTACTTGAGGTCGGCAGGAAGGCCGAAGACAGTCGTCAGTTCCACGAAGATGCCTACGACTATCGAACCGATCAGGGCACCGAACACCGTGCCCAGGCCACCAAGCGTCACGCCCGCGAAGATCAGCAGGAGGATTTGGGAGCCCATGTCGAAGGTTACGCCGGGCCGGTAGTAGGCCCACAGGATGCCGCCGAGCGAAGCCAGGACGCCGCCCACGATCCACACGATCCGGATGACCGAGTCGACATCGATGCCGGATGCTGCAGCCAGGGCGGGGTTGTCGGCCACCGCGCGGGTTGCCTTGCCCAGTCGGGTCTTCAGCAGGATGAAGCCGATCAAGGCGATTACCACGGCGCTGATGACCAGTGACCACAGGTTGTTGGGCGAGATGGAGACAGGGCCGATCTGGATCTCCGCACTCTGGGCACCCGGCAGCTGTTGTGTTGCGCCGCCGAAGAAGAACTGGATGACGTAACGGATGGCAAGGGCCAGGCCGATGCTGACGATCATCATGGGAACCAGGCCGGAACCGCGGCGCCGCAGCGGCCGCCACAGTCCTGCGTCCTGGACATACCCGAAGAGTCCACCACCGACCAGGGCCAGCAGGATGGCGAGCCAGAAGGGGAATCCGAAACCGTTGAACATGAAAACAAGTACGGCACCGAGGGTGACCATCTCACCGTGGGCGAAGTTGGTCAGACCCGTGGTTCCGAAGATCAGGGAGAGGCCCACGGCAGCCAGGGCGAGGAGGAGGCCGAAGCTCAAACCCGCAACGAGTCGGTTCAGGAGATTCTGCCCGAAGTCCTGTTGCTGGACCACGATGCCTTTGCCGAAGGCGAAGATGACAGACAGGTTGGACGTCTGGCTGAACGTCACGTTGCGCGGATTCTCCTGGCCGTCGGCGAGCTTGATGCCATCAGGCAGCGTTGAGGTATCAAGCTCCACCTTGTAGGTGCCCTGGACGGGGACACCGATGCTCCACGCGCCGTTGGAGCCGGAGGTGGCTTCACCTTCGAATCCGTTGCCGGAAGCTTTGATCTTGACGCCCGGTATCGGGGCGCGGGCATCGTCGCGGAGGAAGCCGCTGATGCTGTTCTGGAAATTGGTGACGGATGGCGAAGGCGAGGGGGTGGTTGCCTCCGCCGCGGGGGCGGCGATCAGCAGAACAGCAAGGAGGGATGCAAACAGCGCCCCCATTGCTCTCTGCAGTCCCTTGGACCGTCTGATGGACGGGTCGCGCAGTGTGCTTCTCAAAATGGAAACCTCCACAGTGGGGGTGGTCCCGGCTGCGCCATTGCAACCGGTGCGAACGGGTCATGGGGCTTATGAACGGTACTTGCCTTGCTGCCTCAATTGTGATCTAAGTCACCCATGTGTGGCCTATGTTACCGCTCGCGGAGACGAATGAATGCCCAGTTCGAGGGTGCAAAGATCGCGATCAGATAACAACTGTGAAGCTATAGGCAACTATTAATGTAGGAACCCTTAATGAAACATTTGTTGTACACCGGTGTGCCTAAAGTTTCACGCGGGGACGTCTGGCGCCCTGCGAACTCCGCCCCGGGTCACGGTTGAGTTTCGTCTCGGTGAACGAGGGAACTTTCCCTGCCGCGCAAGCGTGGTAATTGGTACCGTGAACTATCACTTAGCCCTTTCTCAGGAGGACACCCGTAATGGCACTTGGCGGCAACCCAGTCTTCAACGGAAAGAATTTCCGTGGAGCAAAGCAGGCCCCGCCTGTACCGCACAATCCGTACGGCCAGCAATTTAACTCCGCTGGCCGCGCCCCCGGTCAGGTCATGGATGGCCAGGCCGCATGGTCTGCCCAGCAGCAGAGCATGACCAACGAGCAACTGCAGCAGATGTACAACCAGCCGGCGGCAGGCCCCGCTGACACCGGCCGGATGACCTACGACGACGTCATCATGAAGACCGTTGCCTGCCTGGTGGCCGTCGTGGTCGGCGCCGGTGTGACGCTTCTTGTTGCGCCTGGCTTGTCCAGCCTGTTGATGATTGTCGGCGCGCTGGGCGGCTTCGTTCTTGCACTGGTCAACACTTTCAAGAAGCAGCCGTCGCCGGCACTGATCCTGGCCTATGCCGGACTTGAAGGCCTCTTCCTCGGTGGCCTGACCCGCATTTTGGACGGCATGTACCCCGGCGTCGGCCTGCAGGCTGTCATCGGTACGTTGGCGGTCTTCGGCGTTACGCTGGTGCTGTTCAAGAGCGGCAAGGTGCGCGCGACGCCAAAGATGGTGCGGTTCTTCATGATCGCAACCATCGGCTACGCAGTCTTCGCGCTGATCAACCTGGTCATGATGTGGACCGGTGCCGTGCAGGAACCCTTCGGCCTCCGCACCAGCGTTGAAATCTTCGGTATCCCGCTGGGCGTTTTCATCGGCATCCTGGCCATCGGCCTGGCAGCTTTCTCACTCATCATGGACTTCACCAGCATCGAAGAAGGCGTCCGTGCCGGCGCCCCGGAACGTTACTCCTGGGTTGCCGCGTTTGGCCTGACGGTGACGCTGGTTTGGCTGTATGTGGAAATCATCCGCTTGCTGGCCATCCTGCGAGGCGACGACTAGTCACCAATCCTCCATATGAAGAATGCCCCCGAAGCGATTCGGGGGCATTTTTTGTCGAACTAGCTCAGTCGCTCGAAAACGACCGCCATCCCCTGGCCGCCGCCGACGCACAGGGTGGCGAGCCCCAGTGTCCCGTCGCGCTCCACCAGCCCGTTGAGCAGCGTGCTGGTCATCCGTGCGCCGGTCATGCCAAAGGGATGACCAAGCGCAATGGCTCCGCCGTGGACATTGAGCTTGTCGGGATCGATCCCCAGTTCCCGGGCGCTGGCCACCACCTGAACGGCAAAGGCCTCGTTGAGCTCCACGAGGTCGATGTCATCGATGGTCAGTCCGGCCTGGGCGAGGGCGCGGCGCGTGGATTCCACCGGGCCCATGCCCATCAGTTCGGGCGAGAGTGCGCTGACGCCGGTGGATACCACCCGCGCCAGGGGTTCCAACCCGAGCTCGCGGGCCCGGGTGTCGCTCATGACCACCACGGCCGCCGCGCCATCGTTGAGCGGACAGGCATTGCCGGCGGTGACGGTACCCCCTGGGCGGAAGACGGGCTGCAGTGCGGACACCGCTTCCAAGGTCACCCCTGCGCGGGGAGAGTCGTCGTGGTCGATCACCACTCCGTCCTTGCGGGTGTAGGGCGTGATGTCCCGGGTGTAGAAACCGGAGGCGATGGCTGCCTCCGCCCGGTTCTGGCTCAACACGCCCCACTGATCCTGCTCGGCGCGGCTGATGCCGTAGCTGGTGGCAACGTTTTCGGCCGTCTGTCCCATGGAAATGTAGATATCCGGGAGGCGGCCGCCAAGCCGGGGATCCGTCCATGGAATGTTGGAGGCGGCCCGGGAGGCAGTGCGCTGGGCGGCGGCCGCGAAGGCTGGGTTGTGGTTGGCGGTATCGGTTTCGCCGGCGCCCGCCCAGTTTTGGTAGCGGGAGACGCTCTCCACTCCGGCGGAGACGATCGCCTGGGCTTCCCCGGACTTGATGGCGTGGAAGGCCATCCTCAGGGTCTGCAGGCTCGAGGCGCAGAAGCGGTTGATGGTCGCCCCAGGCACCCTGTCCAGCCCCGCCAGGACCGCGACCACCCGCGCCATGTTGGATCCTGCCTCGCCGCTGGGTTCGGCGCAGCCCAGGAGGATGTCGTCCAGCCCCCGCCCGTCCCCGGCTCCGGGGTCGAAGCCCGGGATCTTGGCCAGGGCGGCCTCCACCATGGCGGTGGCGAGGTCGTCGGGGCGTTCATCCTTGAGGGAACCTTTGAAGGCTCGGCCTATGGGGCTTCTGGCAGTGGAAACAATGACGGCCTCAGTCATGGCCCCAGCTTACGCCCGGCATTCGGTGCCGGTCCGGGCGTAGGCCGTGAGGTCACACAAGACGCAGGGCGCCTGCTGCCGGGGTTACGGTGAAAATGTCCGGTGTGGTGTAGCCCGCCGCCGCGAAGGAGCGCACGACGGCGTCCCTCACCTGCTGCTCCCGGCCCACCGGAGTCAGCGCTATGGCCGAGCCGCCGAAACCGCCGCCGGTCATCCGTGCGCCGATGCTGCCGTTTGCCCTGGCAGTGTCCACGGCGAGATCAAGCTCCGGGCAGGAGATCTCAAAGTCGTCCCGCATGGAAACATGGCTGGCGTCAAGCAGGGCGCCGATGCTCGCGGGCCCCTGTTTCCCGAGGACTTCCACTGTCTGGAGCACGCGATCGTTTTCCGTCACGACGTGCCGGACCCGCTTCAGCGTGGTCTCATCCAGCAGTCCGGACGCTTCGTCCAGACGTTCCACGCCGACGTCGCGCAGGGCTTTGACGCCAAGGATCTCGGCACCCAACTCGCAGGACGCGCGCCTGGAGGCGTAACCGCCGTCGGCGTGTGAGTGCGAGACTTTGGTGTCGATAACCAGCAGGACCAAATCCGAGGCCTCGGCATCGAAGGGGACCAGTTCAACGTGCTGGTCCCGGCAATCGAGGAAAACTGCTTGGCCTTTCGCGCCGCGCAACGATGCAGACTGGTCCATGATTCCCGTGGGTGCCCCTACAAAGAGGTTTTCCGCGCGCTGGGTGGCTAGCACGAGCGCCTCGGCCGCCAAGCCCGCGCCGGTGAGTTCGTTGAGGGCTGAGATGACAGCGCACTCGATGGCATGGGAGGACGACAGTCCTGCACCCAGGGGGACATCGGAGTCCAGCAGGAGATCGAAACCGGGGACGGCGATGCCACGTTCCTGCAAGGCCCAGGCGACGCCCAGCGGGTAGCGGGACCAGCCATCACCCGAGCCGGGTTCCAGTCCCTCCAGGTCGGCCTCCACCATGCCATGGCCGCCAAAAGTGGAGAGCATGCGCACGGTTGAATCGTCGCGGACGCGCAAAGCCACCTTCGCTGTCCTGTCGATGGCGAAGGGGAGCACGAAGCCCTCGTTGTAGTCCGTGTGCTCGCCGATCAGGTTGACGCGTCCCGGTGCCTGCCACACGCCGTCGGGAGCGGCGCCAAAGGTTTCCAGGAAGCGGTCACTGAGGGCGGTGGCGTCCGCGGTGGTGGTCATGCTCGGCTGCCTTCCATGGATATGCCGGTGGACGATGCTGCAGCGACGCTACGCAGGCGCTCCGCCACAGCTTCCGGTGTGGTGTCGTTGATGAAGGCACCCATGGCCGCTTCTGATCCGGCCAGGTACTTGAGCTTGTCGGCTGCACGCCGGGGCGAGGTCAACTGCAGGTGCAGCTGGCCCGCAGGCCGGAGTACGGGGTCAAGGGGTGCCTGGTGCCATGCCGAGATGTAGGGCATGGGAGTGGGGTACAGCGAGTCGAGCCGCTTGAGCAGATCCAGGTAGACATGCGAGAGCTCGTCGCGTTCCTCGCCGCTCAGGGCAGCGAGGTCAGGGACGCTGCGGTGCGGGACCAAGTGGATCTCCAGCGGCCAGCGGGCAGCGAAGGGGACGTACGCGCTGAAGTGCTTGGCCTCGAGCACCATGCGGCTGCCGTCGTTGCGTTCGGCACTGAGCAGGGATGCCGCGAGCGTTTCTTTCGCGTCGACGTCGTCGTAATACTTCCGGGCCACAGCGCCGAGCTGGGCTGCGCGCGGCGTCACGTAGGGGTAGGCGTAAATCTGGCCGTGCGGATGGTGCAGCGTGACGCCGATGTCAGCACCCCGGTTTTCAAAGGGGAACACCTGCTTGATGCCTGGCAGTGCGCTCAGCGCTTCGGTCCGCTGGGCCCAGGCTTCGATGACAGTGCGGGCGCGGGTTTCGCCCAGCTCCGCAAAAGAACCTGTGTGCTGCGGCGTGAAGGCGACTACCTCGCAGCGGCCGAAGGCCGGGCCGGTGAGGCCGTGGCCGTTGTGTCCCGGCGTCGGTGCTGCGGGAATGTCCCCGACAGCCGGTCCCAAGGAGGGGAAACGGTTCTCGAACACCACGACGTCATAGTCCGGCGCCGGAATTTCGGACGGGTTCGCGGCCGTGGTGGGGCAGATGGGGCACTGATCCGCCGGGGGGAGGTGCGTTCGCGTTTGCCGGTGGGCGGCGATCGCCACCCAGTCTCCGGACAGGGCATCGTACCTGACTTCACCGGGTTCGCCGCGGGCGGGAAGCAGGCGGTGATCCACCAGCGAGTCCGGTGTCCTCTCCGGCGTTCCGGGGTCGTCAAAGTAGATCAGCTCTCGGCTGTCCGCAAGGCGGGTGGTGGTGATGCGACTCATGAAATCATCATTCCACAAGTAACCAAAAACGCATAGTTTCTAACAAAAGCAAACATTGCAGGATGCGGACTTGTTGCCGGATCCCGTTGCTGCGGCGCCTGCGGAATGCAGTACCGTAATGCCATGCCTGCCTCTTCGTTGCCAGCCGACAGTGCCCATCAGTCCGCGCCGCGCCGTTTCGCCACAGGACGGCAGTTCGAACTGCGCCGTGGGGACGCCGTCGCGGTGGTCACGGAACTGGCCGCAGGGCTTCGGCTCTACGCGCGCCGTGGTGTCCAGCTGACGGAGACGTACGGCGACGACGAAATATCTCCCGGCGCCACAGGCATCACCCTGGCGCCCTGGGCCAACCGGGTGGAAGACGGGGTCTGGTACCTGGACGGCAAGAAGCAGCAGCTGGACATCACCGAGGTTTCCCGGAACAACGCCAGCCACGGCCTGCTGCGCAATACCGGTTATGTGCTGGTGGACGAATCCGAATTCTCCGTAACCCTTGAAGCCACGGTCTTTCCCCAGCATGGCTATCCGTTCCTGGTCCAGCACCGGGTGCGCTACGAGCTCGACGACGCCCTGGACCTCCGCGTTTCGCAGACCCTGGTCAACCAGTCGCAGAGCCCGGCGCCCTTCGTTCTTGGTGCCCACCCCTACCTCCGGCTCGGCGACACCGCCCCCGAAGATCTGGTCCTCACAGTCAAGGCGCGCACTCGCCTGGTAGCTGATGATCGGTTGATCCCACGCAGCACTGCCCCCGCGGATGGCCCCTACGACTTTTCGTCCGGGACCGCGGTAGGTCCGGCGCTCGTGGACGTCGCGCTGACCGAATTAGCGTTCGACGGCGGCGTGGCCCGCCATACGCTAGCCGCCCCGGACGGCCGCAGTGTCAGTTTGGAGCAGGACGAGAACTGCCATTACGTGCATGTTTTCATCACCGACACCTTCCCGGGACGATCCAAGGCCGTGGCGATCGAACCCATGACAGGGCCGGCGAACGCATTCAACAGCGGGGATGGCCTCCGGTGGTTGGCCCCTGGCGGGACGTTCACCATGAACTGGGGCATTGCCGCCTCCCTCTAGCCACTACCCCCGCCTGCGGGTCGGTTTCCCATACGGCGCGGGCTGCGGAATTATGGTTTCATGACGCCTACGCCGGACGCCAAGCCCCGTTCTGATCGCCAAATCGCCGAGGACATCCCGTACGGGGTGCGCATTGCTGCCGCCTGGTCCTGGCGTGCAGGGCTGATCCTGCTCATGATCGGTGCCTTGGTGTGGCTGCTGGGCAAGGTCAGCTTCCTCATCATTCCGGTGATGGTCGCGGCCCTGCTGGCAGGATTGCTCTATCCGGTGGTGGCCTGGCTGCGCAACCGCAAGGTTCCCAACGGGGCCGCGGTTGCCATCACGGTCCTTGGCTTCATCGGCGTGATCGCCGGCGCCCTGGCTCTGGTGGGGCGGCAGCTCGTCTCCGGGTTCGGCGAGCTCTGGCAGGAAGCCCTCACCGGAGTCCAGCAAGTTCAAGCCTGGCTGGCGGATGGCCCGCTGCACCTGACCGCGGACCAGATCGACAAGTACATCGCCGATGGTGCCAACGCCCTGCAGAACAACAGCAGCAGCATTCTCAGTGGCGCCCTTTCCTTCGGCAGCACCGCGGGCCACTTTGCCGCGGGCCTGGTCCTGGCATTGTTCATCCTGATCTTTTTCCTGTTGGAAGGAAGCCGGATTTGGGGTTTCCTGGTGCGCCTGCTGCCCAAGGCGGCGCGGCGTGCAACAGACGGTGCCGGCCGGAGGGGCTGGACCTCCATGGTCAGTTACGTCCGGATTCAGATGTTCGTGGCCTTCGTGGATGCAGTCGGGATTGGCGTTGGCGCCGCGATCATCCAGGTTCCTTTGGCGCTGCCCCTGGCGGTCCTGGTCTTCATCGGCTCCTTCATCCCGGTGGTGGGCGCGCTGGTCACCGGCGCCATTGCTGTCCTGCTGGCCCTCGTCGCCAACGGGCCGATCAACGCCCTGATCATGTTGGCCATCGTCCTGCTGGTTCAGCAGCTTGAAAGCCACATCCTGCAGCCCTTGGTCATGGGCAAGGCCGTGGCCCTTCACCCGGTGGCAGTGATCCTCACCGTGGCGGCCGGATCTTATCTGGCGGGCATCCCGGGAGCCCTGTTCGCTGTTCCACTGCTCGCCGTAGTAAACACGGCAGTTCGCTACATTGCGGGCCGGACGTGGGAACATGATGAAGGGTTGGGCGGCGTCGAACTCCAAGCTACGGCTGGCTCGGCTGGCGAGGACCATGACGCCAACTTCAAGGATGTACACCTTCCCCGGCCCGAATCCCGTCCTGCAAAGGATGGCACCGGCAAGACCAAGGCCCCAGGCAGTACCTCTGTTGAGAGAACTGTGGCCGACACCAATAAAGGAGAATAGTCAGTGAATACCCTCGATACCCTGCCCGTCACTCTGGACGATGTCCTCAAGGCGCAGGAGCTGCTCGGGGGCATTATTACCAAGACTCCTGTGGAGTCGTCGCGGGCGCTGGGGCACCTTGTAGGCGGGAACGTCTTTTTCAAGTGTGAGAACCTGCAGCGTGCCGGCTCCTTCAAGGTTCGTGGTGCCTATGTCCGCATGGCCCGGCTGACAGCCGAAGAGAAGAAGCGCGGCGTCGTGGCGGCCTCGGCAGGCAACCACGCCCAGGGTGTGGCTGTGGCGGCCAAGAGCCTGGGCATCAACGCCCGGATCTACATGCCCCTGGGTGTTGCCCTGCCCAAGCTGGCGGCGACACGCAGCCACGGGGCAGAGGTCATTCTTCACGGCCACAATGTAGACGAGGCCCTTGCCGAAGCCCAGCGCTACGCCAACGAAACCGGGGCCGTCTTCGTGCACCCCTTCGACAACGTTGACGTCGTTGCTGGCCAGGGCACCATCGGACTGGAAATCCTGGACCAGGTCCCCAACGTGGACACCATCCTCATGGGCGTCGGCGGCGGCGGGCTGCTGGCCGGTGTCGCCGTTGCCATCAAGGCCCGCGCCAAGGAGCTGGGCCGTGAGATCAGGGTCATCGGCGTCCAGGCAGAAAATGCCGCGGCATACCCACCTTCATTGGCGGCCGATGCGCTGGTGCCGCTCAAGAAAGTTTCCACCATGGCTGACGGCATCGCCGTCGGACGGCCGGGACAACTGCCGTTCAGCATCATCCGCGAGCTTGTGGACGACGTCGTTACCGTCAGCGAAGACTCGTTGGCCCGTGCGCTGATCTTCCTGCTGGAGCGGGCCAAGATGGTGGTCGAACCTGCCGGTGCCGTGGGTGTAGCCGCACTGATGGACGGCAAGATCGAAAACCCGGGGAACACCGCCGTCGTGCTTTCCGGCGGCAACATCGATCCCATGCTGATGCTCAAAGTCATCCAGCGCGGTTTGTCGGCCGCAGGCCGGTTCATGACAGTACGCATGATGCTCGATGACCGGCCCGGTTCGCTGGCCACCATCGCCCGCATCATCGCAGAAAATGATGCCAACGTCACCGGCCTGGACCACACCCGCTTGGGTGGATCCATCAGCATGGGCGATGTCTCCATCACCATCAACCTGGAAACGAAGGGCCACGAGCACGGTGAGCAGGTCCTCGGCGCGTTGCGGGCCGAAGGCTTCCAGCCCATCGTGGTGCACTGACGGGAGGGGCCCATGGTGCTGGGAACACCTGAGGGATCAAAGGCCGACGCCGAGGAATCGCTGGCGGGGCGGGCGAAGGGCGGGCTGCTCTTCATGGGCGGTTTCGTGGTCCTGCTTTATGTCATCGAAATCCTGAACACGCTGATGCGGCATGCACTTAATGCCACCTTCGGACTGCGGCCCCGTTCCATGGACGGCTTCCTGGACATCCTGACTTTTCCGTTGCTGCACGCGAACTTCAACCACCTGATTTCCAACACGCTGCCGTTGATCATTTTCGGCTTCCTGGTGTTCCTGTCCGGGATCCGTGTATTTATCACAGCTCTGGCCTTCAGCTGGCTGGGCTCGGGACTGACGGTGTGGCTCATCGGCGGGGGAGGGGTAACCGTTGGAGCCTCCGGCCTGGTATTCGGTTTCTTCGCGTTCCTGCTGGTCCGGGGTTTCTTCAACAGGAGCTGGTGGCAGATCCTGCTCTCCGTGGTGTTGTTCATGGCTTACGGCAGCATCCTGTTCGGCGTGTTGCCCACGGTGATGGGCTACATTTCCTGGCAGGCCCATCTCGGGGGAGCAGTGGGCGGCATCATCGCTGCGGTACTGCTCCGCCCCAAGCCGGCAACCGTCCTCCCCGCCCGCTGACCCAACTAGGGGACAGCAGATGCTCCACTGAGTCCTCATAGCGACGTTTGCTGTCCCCCAGTTGGGTAGCCGGCAACGCAAAACGCCGGCCCCCTCCGCGAAGGAGGGTGCCGGCGTCGTCGTTTTATGGCGCTTGTGTAAGCGTTAGCCGGAGTACGGCTTGGCGGAGACGATCTCCACCGCGATTTCCTTGCCGTTCGGAGCGACATAGCTGAGGCTGTCGCCTTCCTTGTGGCCGATGATGGCTGCACCGAGGGGCGACTTCTCGCTGAAGACGTCGAGATCGGAATCTCCGGCAATTTCACGGGAACCCAGCAGGAAGGTCTCTTCGTCGCCGGCAATACGGGCAACAACGAGCATTCCGGGTTCGACGATTCCGTCGTCGGCCGGTGCTTCGCCAACGTGGGCGTCGCGAAGAAGGACGGTCAGCTGACGGATGCGGGCTTCAATCTTGCCCTGCTCTTCCTTGGCTGCGTGGTATCCGCCGTTTTCCTTGAGGTCGCCTTCCTGGCGGGCAGCTTCGATCTTCTGGACGATTTCCGCCCGGCCAGCGCCGGAAAGGTGGTCCAGCTCAGCCTTCAAGCGGTCGAAAGCTTCCTGGGTAAGCCAAGCCGCAGTGGCGCTGTTGGTGGTAGACACGGATTTCTCCTCTGGATCTGACAATGCAAAAGACCCCGCCTCGCTGGCCACTCGTATAACTCAGTAACCAACTTAACGGGGTGAAGGTTTCATCCATTGTAGTAAATCCTCTGGACGAACCCAAACCCGTTGAGCCGTGGGTCACACAGTTGTTATTTCCCGCTGTCCACAATCCAGCAGTTGTCCACCACGCCCGAGACAGCCGGGGACTCGGTCCGGAGGGTGGTCCGCTGGATGGTGGTCCGCCCGCCATCCGGGGTGTTCTCGGGCTCGTTGGAGCCGATTTCCACCACTTCCCAACCCACTACCGCGAACTTGGAGTCCAAGGCCTTGATGGCACACTTTGCGGTGGCGCCGGGGGATTTGGTGACTTGGTAGTCCACTTCGGCCTGGGTGTCATCCACGGTGCTGTAGCCAATGTCTTTGAACGTCACGGGAGCCTGCGCGGACCCGGTTGCTACGTAAGCGGCCAGTCCGATGGCAACCACCAATGCGGCGATGACGATGTTCCGCTTGGTTTTGCGTGTCATGGCGCGCTTTTGACCGCCGTAGCGATTGGCTAGGCTGGTGCTTGCCGGTACGTGGGTGGCCGAAGGGTCCTCTGAAGTCACCCGTCCAGTTTAGTGCCGAACCCGGTGGCTCCTTGCCGCCCCACGAGCCACACCCTGAGACCAGATCCATGAAAGAGGAGCCGTCACGTGAGTGCGTCCAGCAGTTCCGACCAGCAGCTGCGGCTGCTCGCCGTCCACGCCCACCCGGACGATGAGTCCAGCAAGGGTGCAGCAACCATGGCGATGTACGCTTCCGCAGGCGTGGAAGTCATGGTCGCCACATGCACGGATGGATCCCGTGGAGACATCCAGAACCCCGCCATGGAGGATGCCCCACATCCCAAGCGGGACATGGCGGGTGCGCGCCGCAAGGAGATGGCCAACGCGGCGGCTGTCCTGGGCATCCAGCAGCGTTGGCTCGGCTTCGTGGACTCCGGGCTGCCTGAGGGTGATCCGCTTCCGCCGCTTCCGCCGGGATGCTTCGCGCTGCAGCCGCTCCAACGGGCTACGGCTCCGCTGGTGCGCCTGGTCCGGCAATTCAAGCCCCACGTCATCCTCAGCTATGACGAAAACGGCGGATACCCGCACCCGGACCACATCATGGCCCATAAGGTGGCTGTGGAAGCTTTCGAGGCTGCCGGAGATCCTGAACGGTACGCCGGCATGGGTGAACCGTGGACGCCGGACAAGCTCTATTACGACCGTGCCTTCAGCCCTGCACGGTTCCGGGCCCTGCACTTTGCCCTGGAAGAAGCCGGCCTGCAGTCTCCGTACGCCGAGCGGCTGGCGGCGTGGTTGGAGGCCGACGCCGAGGGGCACACGCCGCCCACCGGCGGTCATGAGACCACTACCCAGATCGACTGCGGCGACTTCTTTGAGGTCCGGGACGACGCCCTGCGGGCGCACCGGACCCAGATCGACCCCGTGGGCTTCTTCTTCGCCGTTTCCCCGGAGCTGCAGCGGACCGCCTGGCCGTGGGAGGACTACACCCTGATCAAGTCCCGGGTGAGCTCCGAACTGCCGGAAAAGGACTTGTTCGCAGGGATAAGATAGGAACATCGGTAGTTTCTATCGTTCGTAGAAATTGCCGGATGGCCCACCAGCATCCCGGTCACGCTTCGCCGGCCGGCACGCACCAGCTCCCATAGAAGGTTTGACCGTGCACCACTTGATTCTCGCCCTGACCGTCACTCCGTCGCCCGATCCCGCGGGCACGTTGCGGCCTGGCCTGTCGGAGGATCAGGTGACGCCGGGCACTTGGGGCTTTGTCCTCACGGCCTTCATCGTTATCCTCACGACCTTCCTGATCGTGGACATGGTCCGCAGGATCCGGCGCGTGCGCTACCGCGCACAGGTGGAGGAGGCCCGCCTGGCGGCTGAGGCCGGTGGATCTTCCGACGACGGTAACCCGGCTGGAGGGGGCGGCCCCGCCGACGGTAACGGCGACGGCGGCCAGGCTCGCTGAGGCGGCGCGGGACAGTCCTGGGCCGAGCGCCCGGGACTAGCTCAGTACCGCCATCATGATGGCGATGAAGTGTGCCGCGAAGGCCAGCACAGTAAACGCGTGGAACAGCTCATGGAAGCCGAAATGCTGCACGCTGAAATTCGGCCTTTTGAGGGCATAGAACACGGCGCCGGCAATGTAGAGGGCCCCGCCGACGCAAATGAGGATGGCGGCGGGGGCATTGGCGGCGAAGAACTGCGGGAGGTAGAACAATGCGCCACACCCGAGGGCGATGTACACCGGCACGTAGAGCCAGCGCGGGGCATGGGTCCACAACACCCGGAACAACACGCCGATGATTGCTCCGGACCACACGAGCCAGAGCAGGGTGGTGGCCTCAGGGCGCTCCAGCAGGGACCATGCCAACGGTGTGTAGCTGCCGGCGATCACCAGCATGATGTTGGTGTGGTCCAGCCGCTTGAGCAGCATGCGGACCTTGGGGGACCAGTTTCCCCGGTGGTACACGGCGGAAACGCCGAACAGCAGGAACCCGGTCAGCGCGTAGATTGCAGAGGTGATTTTGCGGTCCGGAGTCGGGGCAACTGTCACCAGGACGATCCCTGCTGCAAGGGCGAACGGGGCGGCAACCGCGTGGATCCACCCACGCCAGCGGGGCTTGGTTTCGAGGAGCTCGGCCATGTTTCAAGAGTAACCTACGTTTCGGTAGGTTACTTCTCGGTAACAAGCGCCGAGCGGTTTTTGACTGCCTGCTGCACCGGCTCACCACCTTGGGAAGGTAGCCTTGGATGTGCGTCGTCGTACAAGCAAGGAAGTCAGGTGAGTGTCCGGTGGAGCTGCCCGGTTTCCTCTATGGCTTCTATGAGCGCAAACTCCTGCGTTCCCTCAAGCAGGACCAGATCCCGCGCCACATCGGCGTGATGGTGGACGGCAACCGCCGCTGGGCACGTCAGTTCAATGCCCCGACCAGCCAGGGTCACCAGGCCGGAGCCGACAAAATCCACGAGTTCCTGGGCTGGTGCCAGGAGTTGGGCGTCAAGGTGGTGACGCTCTACATGCTCTCCACCGACAACATGAACCGCTCCGGTGAAGAGCTGGATCTGCTCATGGGCATCATCGCCAACACCATGGACCGCTTGGACGAAGACGAGGACGTGTCCGTCCACGCCATGGGCGCCCCGGAACTGCTCCCGGACTATCTCGCCGAGCGACTGAATAAACTCACCTCCCGCACGCCGGTTCATGAAAAGATCCACGTCAACGTCGCCGTCGGCTACGGTGGCCGTCGCGAAATCGTCGACGCCGTCAGGGAACTTCTGCACGACGCCGCCTCCAAGGGGCGGACCATGACAGAAGTTGCAGATGAACTTTCGGTGGACGACATCTCCCGCTTCCTCTACACCCGCGGCCAGCCGGACCCGGACCTCGTCATCCGCACGTCTGGTGAGCAGCGCCTCTCCGGCTTCCTGATGTGGCAAAGCGCGTACAGCGAGTTCTATTTTTGCGAAGCGCTGTGGCCCGCTTTCCGCAAGGTCGATTTCCTGCGGGCCTTGAGGGATTACGCGGGCCGGCAACGCCGCTTCGGAACCTGATCACGCGCCGGTTCACCGAAAATTAACGAGCCTGTCACGCGACTTGCCGGGAACGGATTGCGGAAATGAATGTGTCGGGGATTACGTTAATCCCATCAGCAGGCAAAACCGCCCGCTGATCGGGGAGGCCAGTATATGGAGCGGAACATCGCACCAGTTACATGGGAGGCCACGCCCGGCCTTCCGGCCGAGCCGCTTCACCATTAGGCCGGGCGACCGCCCGGGGCTGGAGTCGATGTGGCTATTTCTGAGCAACTGCCCGCAATGGTTTCCGACGGGGAAAGTGCAGCTACCTCTCGCGCCAAGCGGGTCCCACGAAAAGCGCGGACGGCAACGTCCGCCACGGGCCGCAGCTACGTGATCGATACCTCCGTCCTGCTTTCCGATCCCCACGCATTGTTGCGGTTCGCCGAGCACGAAGTCATCGTTCCCATCGTGGTTATCAGCGAGCTCGAAGGAAAGCGCCACGATCCCGAATTGGGCTATTTCGCCCGGAAAGCCTTGCGCCTCCTCGACGACTTGAGGATCGAACACGGGGGACTCGACCGGGCCATTCCACTGGGCAAAGATGGCGGCCTCCTCCGGGTGGAAATGAACCACATCTCACCGGATGTCCTCCCCGCCGGTTTCCGCGGGGGCGACAACGACAGCAGGATCCTGGCTGTGGCCAAGAACCTGGCCAACGAGGGCCACAACGTCACAGTGGTCTCCAAGGACCTCCCCATGCGGGTCAAGGCCTCGGCCATGGGTCTGCAAGCAGACGAGTACCGCAATGAACTCGTCAAGGACTCCGGGTGGACCGGCATGGCTGAGATCGAAGCCAACGACGACGAAATCACCACGCTCTACGGGCACGAACCGGTCTTCATACCGGCGGCGGCCGAACTTCCCGTCAACACCGGACTGGTCCTTCTCTCCAACCGGGGCTCCGCTTTGGGCCGCGTTGGGGCGGACAAGCAGGTCCGTCTGGTCAAGGGCGATCGGGACGTTTTCGGTCTCCACGGCCGCTCAGCCGAACAACGGCTCGCCATCGACATGCTGATGGATCCTTCGGTGGGCATCGTGTCCATCGGCGGACGGGCAGGCACCGGAAAGTCTGCGCTTGCCCTCTGTGCGGGCCTGGAAGCTGTGCTGGAACGCCGGGAGCACCGCAAGGTGGTGGTCTTCCGGCCGCTCTACGCTGTGGGCGGCCAGGAGCTGGGCTACCTGCCGGGATCCGAGTCCGAAAAGATGAATCCGTGGGCACAGGCCGTGTTCGACACCCTCGGCGCCCTGGTCAGCCAGGAAGTCGTGGAAGAAGTCATGGACCGCGGCATGCTTGAGGTCCTTCCGCTGACCCACATCCGCGGGCGTTCGCTGCATGACGCTTTCGTCATCGTGGATGAGGCACAGTCGTTGGAGAAGAACGTCCTCCTGACCGTCATGAGCCGCATCGGGCAAAACTCCAAGATCGTCCTCACCCACGATGTCGCCCAGCGCGACAACCTCCGGGTGGGGCGGCACGATGGCGTGGCTGCCGTGGTGGAGACCCTCAAGGGACACCCGCTTTTCGGCCACATCACGCTGACCCGGTCCGAACGCTCGCCGATCGCCGCCCTCGTGACGGAGCTTCTGGAGGGGGCCGAGATCTAGCCCCATCGACCAGGTGCAGTGCCGTCGAAGGCCAGACATCCTCTGCGTGCCAGCTCGTTCCTCGCTTTTGACGCACGCTGCCGGATGTCTGGCCTTCGCCGTGTCAGCCACCCGCCGGAAGTTCCCGGATCCCCAGGTATTTGAAGAGTTCTTCGTGGCCCCGGACCTGGAGGGGCCAGTCGGGGCGTTTGAAGGTGGCCGGGGTGAGACGGACCCTTTGGACTTCCTCGACCTTGTCACCCCAGCCATCGCGGAAGACGCCGTTGGGTTCATAGCCAAGGCTTGTGGAGACACCCAGCGACTTCCTGTTCCAGACCGCCGCATCGGATTCGGCTACTTCAGCGTCCAGATAGTCGAACGCAAAGCTCACGACGGCGGCACGCATCTCCTTGCCGAAGCCCTGGCCCTGCGCGGACTGCTTGAGCCAGGAGCCGGTACTGACGGTCTTGAGGGTCCTGAAGTTCTTGGCGCCGAGGTCCTGGACGCCCAGGAATTCGTCGTCGTGCCAGACTGCGAGGAGGAGGGTCCAATCGTCCTTGGTGAAGTTGCCGCGGCAGCGCCAGTACCACTGGGCCATGTTGGGGGCCAGCTCGTCCGCCGGCATTTCAGCCCATGGCATGCTGAAGGGGCTCTTGCCGGGTTCGTGGATGCCGGACCGCGCCGCGTCCACGGCGGCGGGGATGTCGTCGTCGAGAATCGGACGGACAGTCAACCGCGGGGTAGTGAGGGCGAGTCCGAACGGGGGCCATATGTCTGCCAGCGATGTCATCGCCGTAGCCTAACCCGAAAAGCTGGAGAGCCCTCAGGCGGCCGGCCCTATGTCCCAGGGAATGTGGCGGCGGACATCCGTCAGGTTCATCGACTCGGCCAGGAACAGGTCGTCCAGCATGTACTCGTCCACCCCCAGGATCTTCAGCCAATGGCCCACACCGGACGTATCGCCGTCCAGGCTTTGGCTGGCAACGCATACCCCCGTTCCGGCGTCGATCCTGATCAATGTCCTTCCGGGGTGAACCAGGGGTTGGGCGGGATCTGAGGGTACATAGGTCCTGCTGGGAGTCACGATGGTTTCCAAGGCCGGACGGCCTTCGTGATCCACTGTGCGGGGCTCTTCGAAAAAGACGCGGTTGGTGTCGGGGAACTCGAGGGGAACGGGAGAATTTCCTGCCAGCTCAACGGGATCCAATGCTGCGGCGAGGCGACCGTTACCGAAGGAAGGTTCTCCGTAGAGAGCCTCGGGACGACGTCGGACCAGCCCGGCGTCGTCATAGACAGGGGTCACCAAGTGCGCCGGAAGCAGCCAGGAGCGCCGTGTGGCGCTGACGTACATGTCATCCCGGGAGTCGTTGATACCGGTGGTGCTGTGCAGCAACTGCCCATCGCTTGTCTCGAGGCGGAGGGCTCCGGGGCGACGAAGCCAGGCTCTGACAATGTCGGCTCCGGTTCCAGGCCGCTCAAGGTACTCAAACCGCAGGGTTGTCCATTTCCATGGCGAAGAGCGGCATAGATTCCGGAATGTGGAGGACAAGTCAAAGCCCGGTACATCTGCACTGTAGCGCCCCATATCCACAGTTTACCCAGACGTTCAAGCGGGCTGGACGGGCAAATCGGGGTAGCATCCGAGGGTGATCCGGCGACTATCCGAACTCTGGTCAGACAGCCCTTTGGCGTTCTGGCTGCTGGCGGCTGCGTGCCTGTATTTCGTGGTGATGGCGGTCAGGCTCACCGTCATAGACATCCGAAGCCACCTGCTGCCGAACCGGATCGTGCTCCCGTCCTACGGCGTGGCGGGAGTGTTGTTGCTGGCCGCTGCTGTGTCGAAGGCCGTCCCGGATGCGGGAGTGGGGCACCCGGCCACGGCGGCACTGTTCGGAGTGCCGGGCCTGGCAGCACTGGCCGGCGGCGCGGTTCTGTGGTTTTTCTACTTTGTCCTGCGGTTCATCCATCCGCCCGGGATGGGCTTTGGGGATGTGAAGCTGGCCGGAGTGCTGGGGCTTTACCTTGGTTACCTCGGTTGGAGCCATGTCTTCGCGGGCACCTTTGCGGCGTTCCTTCTGGGTGGGCTGTGGAGCCTGGTAGTCCTGGCTACGCGTCGGGGGACACTTCGCTCGGCGATCCCGTTCGGCCCCTTCATGCTCGCCGGTGCGGCCGCCGCAATGGTGCTGCTGCCCGCATGAGACTAGCCTGTCAGCAAGGCTGCAACAGCGGCAGGATCGAGAATTCTTGTGAGGAACGCTGACCCATGGGTGCACCGGATTTCGTGTTGAAACTGCGGGAGAAGATTGGGCATGACCCTCTGTGGCTCCCGGCCGTCCGGGGTGTGGTCTTAGACGACGAAGGCAGGGTGCTGCTGGGCCAACGGGCCGACAACGGGCACTGGGCCCTCATTACGGGAATGCTGGAGCCGGGGGAGCATCCGGCACCGGGGCTGGTGCGCGAAATCTTCGAGGAAACAGCGGTGGTGGCAGAGGCAGAGCGGATCGTCGGCGTCGGCGTTGTTGGTCCGGTGACCTTTCCCAACGGCGACGTCTGCGACTTCCTGGACATCATCTTCCGCTGCAGGTACGTCTCCGGAGACGCCAGGGTCAACGACGACGAGTCCCTTGCGGTGGGATGGTTTGCCTTGGACGAACTTCCCGACATGAGCGCCGGGAACCTCGAAGCCATCAGGCTTGCCACGGAGCCCGAGGGCCCCGTGGCGTACCAGACGGAGTAGCGCAGGATCAGCCGCCGGCCTAGCGGCGGGCTGCTTCGAGCTCTTCGGCTTCGGCGCCGCCGATGGCTTCGCCACGGGCCACCATACCGGCAGTATCGGAGAGCGGGATCTGCTTCAAAGTGATAGCCAGGATCAGCGCAATGGCGATGAACGGAACCAAGTACCAGAAGACGGGCGCCAGGGAGTCGGCATAGGCGTTCACGATCGCGTCGCGCAACTGCTCCGGCAGTTGTGCCAGCGCCTGCGGGTCCAGGGTTCTGGTGGACTGGGATGCTTGCTCGGCCGATGCCCCTGCGCCCGTGAAGGCTTTGGTGAGCGATTCGGCCAGGCGGTTGGTGAAGATGGAGCCAAAGACAGCGACGCCCAGGGAGGCACCTACTTCGCGGAAGTAGTTGTTGGTGCTCGTTGCTGTGCCGATCTGGTCAGCCGGTACAGAATTCTGCACCACCAATACGATCACCTGCATGATCAGGCCCAGCCCGGCACCAAAGATGAACAGCTGCACGCAGATCATCCAGATGGGTGTCTCGGCGGTCAAAGTGGTCAACCAGAGCATGGCCAGGATGGTCAGGGCCGCACCCATGATCGGGTACAGCTTGTACTTGCCCGTCTTGGAGATCCGGATACCGGAGAAGATCGAGGTGCCCATAAGGCCCACCATCATCGGGAGCATCAGGAGGCCTGATTCGGCGGCGGAGGTCCCGGAGGACATCTGCAGGAACGTGGGAACGAACGCGATGGCTGCGAACATGCCCAGGCCCAATGTGAAGCCGATGGCGGTTGCATTGATGAAAATGGGGTTCTTGAACAGGCTCAAGGGAATGATCGGATCCTCGGCACGGCGTTCGGCCATGACGAAGGCGAAAGCGGCGAGGACCATGCCGGCGCCAAAGGCCCACGTGAGGGGAGAATCCCAGCCTTCGTCCTTCTTGCCGCCGAAGTCTGTGAAGAAGATCAGGCAGGTGGTGGCTGCGGAGAGGAAGATGACGCCCAGGATGTCGATCTTCTTTTCGGCCTTCTTGTTCGGCAGGGTCAGGGTGAACCAGGCCGTAATGAAGGCGGCGATGCCAATGGGAATGTTGATGTAGAACGCCCATTCCCAGGTGAGGTGGTCAACGAAGAAGCCGCCCAGCAGGGGACCGGCTACAGCCGAGAGACCGAAGATGGCGCCCAGCGGGCCCATGTACTTGCCGCGCTCCTTGGCCGGAACGATGTCGGCGATGATGGCCTGCGAAAGGATCATGAGGCCGCCGCCGCCCAGTCCCTGGATGGCACGGAAGATCACGAAGCCCCAGAAATCGGTGGCAAAAGCACAGCCGACTGATGCCAATGTGAACAGTGCGATGGCCACGAGGAAGAGGTTGCGCCGGCCAAGGATGTCGCCGAACTTGCCGTAGATGGGCATCACGATGGTGGTGGCCAACAGGTAGGCAGTGGTGATCCAGGCCTGGTGTTCCACACCGCCAAGCTTTCCGACGATTGTCGGCATCGCCGTGGAGACAATGGTTTGGTCCAGGCTGGACAGCAGCATTCCTGCGATCAGCGCTGAGAAGATGATCCAGATTCGTTTCTGGGTCAGCAGCAAGGGTTCTGCTGCCTTCGAGAGTGTACTCATGCGGGGTCCTTCGGTGTCTGTGCCGGGGTGGTGTCCAGCGGTTGCGAAAAGAGTTTCCGGGCGGCAGCGAGGTTCTGGTCGAGAAGCTCGCGGTAAGGCCGTGTGTTGTCCTCGGAGAAGAACTGCTGGGACGTCTTCTTGGAAACTGCGCCGAAAACGGCCGAGGCCATGATGATCTCCGGGTGGTCGGGGGTGAGGCCTTCGCGGGCGGCGATCAGTTCCATGAACTGGCGTTCCCGTGCCTCGCCTTCCAACGTCATGCGGCCCAGGAGTTGGGGCTCGGCTTTGATCGCGGCGATCAGTTGGTGGACCTCGGCACGGCTGATGGTGGAACGCTCCACGATGTCCACAGTTAGGTGGAACAGCGCGGAGAGCAGCGTTCCGGAGATGCCGTCCGTTCGGCGTGCCTCGTTCCGGTTGAACGCGTCCAGCGCATCCTGCGGAAGATCGTCGGAAAAGGCTCCGATGACGGCGTCTTCCTTGGAATGGAAGTAGTTGAAGAATGTGCGCCGGGAGATTCCCGCGTCCTCGCACACTTCCTCCACGGTATAGCCGTTGAGTCCGCGTTCGGCAGTCAAGTTGCGCGCGACGGCGGTGATGGCCAGACGTGTGGCGACCCGCTTGCGCTCGCGGAGGCCGCCGTCGTTATTTGCACTATTGCTCACAAAGTAAAGTTTTGCACTAACCTCTCAATAGTGCAAAAAGAGCGTTAGGTGTCATTCCTCATAACGAGCCCACATGCGACGACGGCCGGTACCTTCCGTCTGGAAGGTACCGGCCGTCGTCGTACTTTGGGTCTTGCTCCGGCAGTTACGCCTTGTGCGCCGGGGACGTCATGGTGGTGACGTCGAGGGCCTTGTCCAGGTCTGCTTCGGAGACCTTGCCTTCGCCCTCACCGACGAAGCCAAGCTTCTCGGTGGCCTGGCGAATGGTCAGGCCTTCCTTGACGGCGATCTTGGCGATCTTCGCGGCGTTTTCGTAGCCGATGTACTTGTTCAGCGGCGTCACGATGGACGGCGAAGCTTCGGCCAGGAAGCGGGCACGCTCGACGTTGGCGGTGATGCCGTCGATCATCTTGTCGGCCATGACGCGGCTGGTGTTGGCCAGCAGGCGGATGGACTCGAGCAGGTTGGCGGCCATGACCGGGATGCCGACGTTGAGCTCGAAGGCGCCGTTGGTGCCGGACCAGGCGATGGCGGTGTCGTTGCCGATGACCTGGGCGCAGACCATGATGGACGCTTCGCAGATGACCGGGTTGACCTTGCCGGGCATGATCGAGGAGCCCGGCTGCAGGTCGGGGATGGCGATTTCGCCAAGGCCCGTGTTGGGTCCGGAGCCCATCCAGCGGAGGTCGTTGTTGATCTTCATGAAGGAGATCGCGATGTTGCGCAGCTGGCTGGAGCCTTCGATGAGGCCGTCGCGGTTGGCCTGGGCCTCGAAGTGGTCGCGTGCTTCGGTCAGCGGCAGACCGGTGTCGGCTGCGAGCAGCTCGATGACGCGCTCCGGGAAGCCGGCCGGGGTGTTGATGCCGGTACCGACGGCGGTTCCGCCCAGGGGAACTTCGGCAACGCGGGGGAGGGCGGCGTTGATGCGCTCGATGCCGTAGCGGACCTGTGCTGCGTAGCCGCCGAATTCCTGGCCCAGCATGACAGGGGTGGCATCCATGAGGTGCGTACGGCCGGACTTGACGACGTCCTTGAACTCCACAGCCTTGCGGTCCAGGGAAGCGGCCAGGTACTCAAGGGCCGGGATCAGGTCGTTGATCAGGGCCGAGGTGGCGGCAACGTGGACGGACGTCGGGAAGACGTCGTTGGAGGACTGGGAAGCGTTCACGTGGTCGTTGGGGTGGACCACCTTGTCGCTGCCGGCGGCAGAGAGGGCGCGGGAGGCCAGCTCGGCGATGACCTCGTTGGTGTTCATGTTCGAGGAAGTGCCCGAGCCGGTCTGGAAGACGTCAATCGGGAAGTCGCCGTCGTACTTGCCGGTTGCAACCTCATCGGCTGCTGCGGCGATGGCCTCGGCGAGCTCGCCGTCGAGCACCCCCAGTTCAGCGTTCGCCAGTGCGGCTGCCTTCTTTACCCGGGCAAGGGCTTCAATGTGAGTGCGCTCAAGCGTCTTGCCGGAGATGGGGAAGTTCTCCACAGCACGCTGCGTCTGGGCGCGGTACAGGGCGTTCACGGGGACGCGAACTTCGCCCATCGTGTCATGTTCAATACGGAACTCAGTGGTGGAAGTCATGGGGCTAGCTTATGGCGATTGGACGCTTCACAGAAAACCCGCAGGGGAGTGCTACGTGCCCCGGCCAGATGGCCGGGGCACGGCTTCCTAGAGCTCGCCGATCGCGGAAACAAGGGCAGCTTGGCCCTCGCCGAGTTTGTAGGAGAGGCCGATGACGGCCACGCGGCCATCCTCAATGGCGTCCGAAATCACACGTGAGCTGTCCGCCAGGCGTTCAGCGGTCTGCTTGACGTGCTCCACCACCATGTCGTTGACGTCTTCCTGGCCGTTGCGCTTGGCCGTGAGGACCGAGGGGGTGATGCGCTCGACGAGGTCGCGGATGAAGCCCGGCGGCATTTCTCCGGTTTCCACTGCGCCCTTGGTGGCTGTCACGGCGCCGCAGCTGTCGTGGCCCAGGATCGCGATCAGGGGCACCTTGAGCTCGCTGATGCTGTACTCGAGAGAACCCAGGACGGCGTCGTCGATCACCTGTCCGGCCGTGCGCACCACGAAGGCATCGCCCAGGCCGAGGTCGAAGATGATCTCTGCGGCCAGGCGTGAATCCGCACAGCCGAAGATCACGGCGAAGGGGTTCTGGCCCTCGAGCAGGGACGAGCGGCGGGAAGCATCCTGGTTGGGATGCTTGGATTCGCCGGAAACAAATCGTTCATTGCCCTCGCGGAGGCGTTGCCAGGCCAGGGCTGGAGTCAGTTTAGTAGGCACCTTATTACTTTACGGTGCAGGTGTTGCGGGCTGCGAAAGTGTTGCGCTGCTTTGAGTCGAAGGTGACACGGCTGCCGCGCCTTGGTCTGCGGACTTCACGACGGCGTCGGCGAGCTTGGCGAATTCCTCAAGGCTTGCCGTGCCGCTGAGGATGATGGTTGTGCCCTTGTACTCGAGGACCATGCTGCGCTTTTCCTTGCCGGAGTCACGCAGTTCCCAGTCCTGACCCCCGGCATTGCGGGTTCCTGTCACCGGAAGGTTGCCGGTTTGCTGCAGGGTCCAGGTGGGATTGGCTTTGTTGGTCTGGGTGAGGCCGATGAAAGCTTCCTTGGGAGTGAGGAAACCAACCTCCCAGGTGGGGACGCCAGTTCCGCTTCCCGATTCCCAGCGGGCGTAGTTCGGGCGGAATGTGTCGCCGGTATCCGGCGTCACGGGTGTGAATCCGGCCACACCTTCGGCGTTTTTGGCGATGGAAGCCACGTCGATGGCTGGCCGGAAGCCCTCACCCTTGGGTGCGGGATTCATCAAAACGATGGGAAGGAAAGCCAGTACGCAGACCAGAAGGGCGATGACCATGCCAATGACAGAGGCGTTGGCCCGTTTGGCAGCTTTCGCCGCGATCACGGGCTTGAAGGGGGCTTCCTGGGCATTGATGGGGTCGGCCGCCGCGGCTTCAGGTTGGTTACCGGCAGCGGACTTGTCCTGCGTTTCACTCACCCCTCAATGATCCCTTATCGGGGCAGGGAACACACATCGGGCAACCTCACCACCGGTATTGCGGCCGGTGGTCATTCAACCACCCTCAGTGGACGTGGCGACTATGATCGTTGGTAGAGGAACCCCGGGTTGCCTTTGTGCAGCCTTGTCCGGTCCCGTGAATCGTCACTCGAAGAAGAGGTTCAAGTGTCTCCTGCACCAATGACCCAGCAGTATTCCACGATTTCGCCGTCGCTCGCCGTCGGCATCGACGAACCCGACCGCAACCTTGCGCTTGAACTCGTCCGAGTCACCGAAGCAGCGGCTATTGCCGGTGGCCACTGGGTGGGGTTCGGCGACAAGAACAAAGCAGACGGCGCCGCCGTCGACGCCATGCGTTCGTTCCTTCACACCGTCCACTTCAACGGCGTCGTGGTGATTGGTGAAGGCGAAAAGGACGAAGCCCCCATGCTGTTCAACGGCGAACAGGTTGGCGATGGCACTGGTCCCGAGTGTGACGTTGCAGTCGACCCCATCGATGGAACCCGCCTCACTGCGCTGGGCATCAACAACGCCCTGGCCGTGCTGGCAGTTGCCGAGCGCGGCTCCATGTTCGACCCCTCGGCTGTCTTCTACATGGAGAAGCTCGTCACGGGTCCCGAGGCTGCCGACATGGTGGACCTTCGCCTGCCTGTCAAGCAGAACCTGCACCTGATCGCCAAAGCCAAGGGCGTCAAGGTCAACCAGCTCAACGTCATGATCCTTGACCGTGACCGCCACCGTCCGCTGGTCGAAGAGATCCGCGAAGCCGGTGCACGCACCAAGTTCATCATGGACGGCGACGTCGCAGGCGCCATCGCAGCTGCACGCTCGGGCACCGGCGTCGACGCCCTCATGGGCATCGGCGGCACGCCTGAAGGCATCGTTGCAGCGTGCGCCATCAAGTCCCTCGGCGGCGTTATCCAGGGCCGTCTCTGGCCGACGTCGGACGAAGAGAAGCAGAAGGCGATCGACGCCGGACACGACCTCGACCGTGTCCTGTCCACCAACGACCTCGTTACCTCGGACAACTGCTACTTCGCGGCCACCGGCATCACCGACGGCGACCTCCTGCGCGGCGTCCGCTACCAGAAGGACCGCGTCCTGACGCAGTCCATCGTGATGCGTTCAAAGTCCGGCACTGTGCGCTTCGTCGATGCTGAGCACCACGCATCCAAGTGGGAGACGTACGCGCGCAAGGCGTAACCTCTCCTAGCAACTGAAGGACGGCGGGCATCGCCCGGCGGCTATCTCCTCGTACCTCGTCGATTTGATGCCGCTTTCGCGATACCCGCCGTCCTTCTTTGTGCCCGCCCGGTTTCGGCTTCGCGCATTCTTGGGCGGGGCGTCGCCGACGGAGTGTGCCGTCGCCACCTTCTTTGACGGCGTGGGCAGCCGGACAAGCCCTAATCAGCGGCGCGTCCCGACCCGGACGCCCGCAAAGTGGGTCGCGGCGGCACGTGGGGACATTTGAATTTGGATGGCTTCAGGGAACATGGGCGTCGAAAGCCCGACGTCGGTACTTGGGTGAGTGCCCGACGTCGGGCTTTCCATGGAGCGTGCCGCTGGGTGTACCGTCGCCACCTGCTTTGCCGCCGTAGGCCGCCCGACACGCCGTAACCACCGGCGGGTCCCGACCCGAGCGGGGCGCAAGTGGGTCGCAGCGGGACGCCGCGACGCCAATACGCCCGCCGCCTTCAGCGGAGCTTGTCGCGAACCTTCCGGGCCAGCTGGTAGGCGCCGTAGCGGAGTTTGTTGACCGGGAGGTCCCAGGTGCCGGGGTAGGAGACCTCGCGGCCACCAAAGGACTTCTTGAAGGCCGTGAAGCCGGCCCACTTGTGGTCGGGCTGGTCCTCGGGCGCGACGCCCCAGAGGTCCACGTGCTTGAGGCCCTTCTCTTTGGCGTCGGCCATGAGCGTGACCAGGAGCGGGATGCCCGCACTGAGCTTTCGGTGCGTGTCATCCAGGGCGGCGTGGGCGTAGACCCGGGTGTCTGCGGAGTCATAGGCGAAAGCGGCCGCGATGGGCTCGCCCTCCAGCTCGGCGATGAACAGAGTTCCGGCACCTGAGGGCAACAACGACGCCGCCACCTGGGTCAGGTATTCGTCGCTTTGCGGCTTGAAGCCATTACGCGCGGCGGTCAGGTGGAGGAAGTGCAGCAGGATCGAGATGTCAGACGGGTCCTGGGAAGCGCGGAATGTCACGCCCTTTTTGTGAATGTTCCGGTACAGGTTGCGGTTGGTCGGCTTCATGCCAGCCAGCACATCCTTGAAATCCCCCTCCAAGTCCACCACCCAGCTGAGTTCGGGCTGCAGGTTGACCGGCGCGGGCCGCAGGCCTCGGGCGCGAAGGAGAGGACCGGCGTCGTCCGCTGTGAAACCTGCCGCGGCCGGTTCCATGCGGACGAACACTGCATGCTCCGTCTTGGCCAAAGCCGCCAGCGCTGCCGTGGCGGCGTCAAAGGCCTCCACGGAGTCGGCCACTGGCCCATAGGGGGCGTAGATGACTTTGCCAGCAGGGTTCTTTTCCTCGATGGCAAGAAAGCTCCAGCCAGGGCCGGATTGTTCGTGGACGCGGCGTCCCAGGGAACGCTGGACTGCCGCCCATGCGGGCGTTTGAAGAAAGAATTCCATGCGTCAGTTCCCCAAGCCCGTGGTCACGGCAAAGGCAATGCTGGTCCCGGTGGCACCCTGGACGGGGTGGACGTTGACCGGAGCCTCGATGTCGGGGATGAAAGCGGCGGCGCCGCGATCAAGCTGGAGATCGCTCTTGGGCGAGTCGAGCAGCACGGAACCGGAAACAACAACGACGACGGCCGGCCCCGTCTGTGCCAGCGGCACCGGGGCTGCGTCGGGGGCGAGCTCGATGCGCTGGAGCTGGAACTCCTTGAAGGGCGGACGGTACAGTTCCTGCCCGAATTCCGTCCCACTGGCCTCGACGCGCGGAACTCCGAGAGCCTCGAAACGCACAGTCTTCAGCAGCTCCGGAACGTCCACGTGCTTGGGGGTGAGGCCACCGCGAAGGACATTGTCCGAGGACGCCATGACTTCGACGCCCAGGCCGTGCAGGTAGGCATGGACGTTGCCCGCCGGCAGGTAGACAACCTCACCGGGTTCCAGGGACAAGTGGTTCAGGAGCAGCGAAATGAGGACCCCAGGGTCGCCGGGGAAGGCCTGGTTGATGTCGAGCATCGCCGTCAACGCCTGGCGGTGTGGCTCCAGCGGCGCCCCCGCGGCCAGGACCGCCACGACCTCGTCGATGGCATCGGAGACCGCACTTCCGCCCTGGATCAGACGGCTGAAGGCGGCCCTCAATGCCGCCGCCGGTTCGGCCTGACCGAGATCGGAGACGACGTCGGTGATCACCTGCGGAACGTCGACAGCGGCGGAGTCCAGGACGTGGGCCAGGTGCTCGAAGATGGCACGGGAATTTGCGGGGGAGCGGAAGCCGCACAGCGCGTTGAACGGCGTGAGGGCAAAAATCATCTCCGGCTTGTGGTTGTCGTCGCGGTAGTTGCGATCACCGGCGTCGGGGGCGACCCCGGCGGCATTCTCCCGCGCGAATCCTTCGCGTGCTTGCTCGAGGCTCGGATGAACCTGCAGGGACAGCGGTTGTTCTGCTGCCAGGAGCTTGGTGAGGAACGGCAGGCGGGGACCGAACTCGGCGAGGCTTTCCGATCCGAGGTTGCGTTGTGGGTCGGAGGAGATGAGAGCGTCCAGGGGCTGGGTGACGCCGTTGGGGTGGATGGCCGTGGAGGGGGAGTCCGGGTGGGCTCCGATCCACATTTCGGCCTCGGGACCGCCTGACGCCTGCCGCCCCAGCAGTTCGGCGATCGCCGTCGTCGAACCCCACGCGTAGGGTCGCAAAACATTCTCAATCTGGTACACGAAAGAAAGTCCTTATCGTTGCGCTGAACGTGGGGTGGAACTTACAGGGGTGCGCACTGGCCGTTGGTGGCCACGAGGTCGCGGATGCCCTGTTCATCGCCTTGGGCCTTGAGGCCGTTCAACAATTCGATGGTGATCGGTGTGCCGTCCGGGGTGGTGGTCACAGGGGTGAAGTCTGCCGACGGTGAAGGCAGCTGGCTTGCAGGCGCCAAGGCGTTGACAGGTCCGGCCGCCATGACAGCTCCGGCTCCCACTGCCGCACCGCGGCTGCCGGGGAGCACGACGGCGTCACTCGCCTTCGGACTGTTGCTGGAGGAAGCCAGCAGTTCCTGGACCTTGGAGTGGATCACGTCGAAGTCGGGAACCGTGGAGAAGGAAGCATCGAAATCCGGGGGGCCGATCGTGAGGCGTTTGACCGGTTGGTTCTTGGACTTCAGTGCGAGATCCACGAAGCTGCCCAGCTGGTTGGACGAGATATTGGAATCAACCACCTTGGTTCCGGCGTTGGCGATGTCCTCGAACTTGGTCAGGAGGGTGGCAGGGTCCAACTGCTTGAGCATGGCCTGCTGAACGCACTGCTGGCGCGCGATCCGGGCGTAGTCGTCCACGAATTCGCGGGAGCGGCCATACCAAAGCGCGTGGAAGCCATCCAAGTGCTGGTCTCCGGCAGGGATCCAGCCGTCCGGCATCCCGTGGATGCCGTTGGCTTCGTCGGTGACCGGGCCACTGATCGGTACCCAGCCGCCGGCCTTGATACGGATGCCGCCCATGGCGTCGATGAGTTTGGCAAAGCCGTCCATGTCCACCAGGACGTACGCCTGGACGGTGATGCCGAGCGTGCCCGAGACTGCTTCCAAGGTTGCCTGGGCGCCGGGGTCCTGGACGCCAGGATAGAGGTCTTTGTACTTGTTGGTGACCTCGGTGTTGACGGCGTTGATGAGGCATTCGTCGCCGCAGTTGTAACCGTCCGGGTAGATCTTCCGCATGGGCGATCCCTCGCTGAACTGGGCGTTCTGGAGGTTGCGGGGCACGGAGATGATGGCGCTTTCGCCGGACTTTGCGTCGACGCTGATGACGGACAGGCTGTCCGGACGTCGCCCGGTCCGGTCATCTCCGGCGTCGCCGCCCATCATCAGGAAGTTGTAGCGCCCGTCCACGGGGTCGATGGCCGGACCGGCTTCGAAGATGCTGCCGATCGCGTTGCGGCTCACGTTCAGGACATAGGCCAAGTACCCCAGCGATCCGCTGGCGAGGATGGTTGAAAAAGCCACCACCACGGCAATGATGGGACGCATTCCGGGAGCAAGAAGCGTTGGCCTGATGATCCGCAGGGTGTTGAGGAACAAGTACGCCCACCCCAGAGCGAGGGCGACCAGAACAACAATGATGAACAGCGACCCGACAGGGTGGGTCACAATGCTCAGCAGCAGTGTCCGGTTGGCCACGGCAATGATTATGGTCAGCAGAGCCAGGGCCCACACAGTGAGCGTCACGCGCAGGGCAAGGCGCCCAAGCTTGCGGTCGCCCGCGACGATCTGGGCACTGCCGGGAACAAAAAGGGTGAGGAGGACCAGCACGAAGGCGCGTTTGGTCCGCACCGGTGCACTGGCACCGGATGGGTAGCGGACGGGATCAGTCAGGGCGGAACCGGGCTGACTCGGGTTCTTGTGCATGGTAGTCATCCGCTGCCTTCCTAGCGGGTGCTCCGGGCTGAAGCGTTGGCCGGGGAGAAAACTTCCTCTACTTTGCGGCGAAGGTTCTCGCCCTTCTTGCTGGCCACGTCGTTGAGCTCCTGGGCGAAATCGAGAAGATCGCCCCTGAGCTTTGCGGCCAGTTCGTCGGTGCCGGATGCGAGCATGCGCACTGCCAGGAGGCCTGCGTTGCGGGCGCCCGCTATAGACACGGTGGCTACGGGAACTCCGGCAGGCATCTGCACGATCGACAGCAGGGAGTCCATCCCGTCCAGCGTCTTGAGCGGAACGGGGACGCCGATGACAGGAAGCGGCGTCACGGAAGCCAGCATGCCCGGCAGATGCGCTGCGCCGCCGGCCCCGGCAATGATGACGCGAAGGCCACGCTCATGCGCTGTTTGGCCGTAGCTGATCATTTCCGTGGGCATGCGGTGGGCAGAAACGACGTCGGCCTCAAAAGGGATGCCGAACTCGGCCAGGGCGTCCGCGGCCGCCTCCATGACGGGCCAATCGGAGTCGGAGCCCATAACGAGTCCTACCAGCGGGGCTTGCGGTGTCGTCGTCATACGGTCTCCTCGAGTGGGGTCTGTTCGGGCGTGCGGCCATCACGGATGATGTTGGCCACTGTGGTGGCGCGCTCACGTACGGAGTCGACGTCGGCCACGGAGCTGCCGACGAGGTTGACGTGACCGATTTTGCGGCCGGGGCGAACGGATTTGCCGTAGGAGTGCACCTTCGCGGCAGGCTCGTACGCCAGAGCCATGGGGAAAGCTTTGAAGAGATCCTGGTTTTCCCCGCCAAGGAAGTTCTTCATGACAACGACCGGAGCCAGTGCGTCGGTGGCACCCAGCGGCAGGTCCAGCACGGCACGCAGGTGCTGTTCGAACTGGCTGGTGATGGAGCCATCCTGGGTCCAGTGGCCGGTGTTGTGCGGACGCATTGCCAGCTCATTGATCAGGAATCCCGCCCCGACGCCCGGAGTTTCGAACAACTCCGCAGCCATCACGCCTGTGACTCCGAGCTCGTTGGCGATGCGGAGCGCGGCTTCCTCTGCTGCAGCAGCGACTTCCACGGCAATGTTCTGGGCCGGGGCAATGACTTCATCGCAGACACCGTCAACCTGGATGGTGTGCACCACGGGCCAGGCACGGGACTCGCCACTGGGAGTGCGTGCCACCAGTGCGGAGAGTTCCCGGCTGAAGTCCACCTTCGCTTCGGCCAGGAGGGGACTCATGGCCTGGAACCAGTCCTCGGTCTCCAGGGCATCGGCGCCGGAGTCGACGATCCTGACGCCCTTGCCGTCGTAACCGCCGCGTGGCGTTTTCAGCACTACGGGCCAGCCGATCCTGTCGCCGAAGGCAACAAGCTCGTCAACGGTGTGCACGGCCGACCATTCGGGGTTGGGCAGGCCCAACCGGTCGATGGCGGCCCGCATCACGAGCTTGTCCTGGGCGTTGACCAAGGCATCGGGACCGGGCTGAACGTTCACGCCGGCATCCAACAGGGCTCTCAGGTGCCCGGTGGGGACGTGTTCGTGATCGAACGTCAGAACGTCCAGGCCTTTGGAAAACTCCAGGAGAGCGTTCAAGTCCTTGTAGTCGCCTATGGGAGCCGTAGCCACGGCGGCAACCGCCGAAACGTCCTCACCTTCGGCCAAAACGCGGAGTTCGAAGCCCAATGCGGTAGCGGGCGGAGCCATCATTCGTGCGAGTTGGCCGCCGCCAACAACGCCAATTACTGGAAAAGTCACAAGGTTCAGCCTACCGAACCAGCGACAGGATCACTGATTCTGTGGCTCTTTTGGGCCCTTTTATCCCCGGTTCTTTACCCTCTATTGGCGTTCTCACAGCGTACTCCCGGGCAGTACGTGGAAATCGGCGCTAAAATGGTCAAGGCCCATCGGCCCACTTTCAACGGCCATGGAGGGTCATGATCACCACACTTGCAGATCGCATCCGCGGACTTGCTTCGCTCTTCTGGCGCGAAGTGGCCAAGTTCGGCGCTGTTGGTGGTGTGGCGTTCGTTATCGACAACGGCCTCACGTACTACCTGATGCACGGCCCGATGACTGACAGCCCGTCCAAGGCGCGTTTTGTTGGTGCCGTGGTGGCAACAATCTTCTCGTGGATCGCCAACAGGTTCTGGACTTTCCGGCATCGCAGGCAGGACAACGTCGTGCGCGAGTTCGTGATGTTCGTCATTATCAACGGCATCGGAATCGGGATCTCCACGGGCTTCACGTTCATTGCCAACTACTGGTTGAACATCACGGACAAGAACCTGCTTTTCGCGGCCGGTGTAGTTGGCATCCTGGTGGCCACGGTAGTCCGGTTCTTTGCCTACCGCTTCCTGGTCTTCAACAAGGAACTGGATCAGGAACCGGAATTTTCGCACGACCACGAGCTTCTGGATATCCACACCAAGGCCAAAGCCGGCGCGGAAGCAGGAGCAGGCAATCCGGCAACCGGCGAGCTTCCCTCCATCAAGAAGCCCTGACGCCCGATACCCCGGGCCGCTGCCGAACGGCTGACACTAAGGGCGGCTGACCCGCTCGTTTTCCAAGAGGTGGTCGGTGACCTCCACGTCGTCGTGAACGAGTACTACGGAGCCGTCCTCTTTCCATGCGCCGAGAGCGGCCGCGAGGCCCGATTCCAGTCCGTCGCCGGTGCGAACCAGAAGCCGGACTGAAGGCTGCTGGGTGCCAGCAAATCCCTCCAGCAGTTCCGAGTGCAAGTGCCCGGCGGAGCCGCGAACGGCGGGCGCGTCATCCTCAGGTTCGTTGTGCGCCATGAAGACGTCGCCATGGGAGCGGACTTCCGCCGCGTAATCCACGACGCCGGATGGCAGCTCACCTGGCCAGCGCATCGCAAGTGCTGCGAGCGGCACGGCGACCACCGCATCGAAGCCGGCCCCGGCGCCGTCGTCGGGTTTGTCGGTGACCAGCAGATCTGCAGAAGTGTCGTCCAGGACAACTTCCATTCCCAGCTGCCAGGCGGCGAGAGCCCAAACAAAGGACTTCCAGTGGGCCGGCAGGTCCAGGCGGATGGCCATGCCGGGTTCGGCGTCGAGTTCGTCCTGGAGCAGGTTGCTTGTTTTTGCCACCCAGTTGTCCAAAACGCGTCCGGACAGTTCAACCCGCTCGGAGTCGGGGCCGTACCAGGTGAGTCGGGGCGATGTTGAGTGCCCGGACCGGAGGGAGGTCATCAAGTTCACTGCCGGAATGCTCATGGGTCAATCTTGCCACGGCGCTTCAGCGCCACTGCCGACAACAAAGTATTCGATGTGAATTGCGACACAATCGCGTTAGTCCAATCGCTGGTTGTGTCCGTAATGCTCATACCGATTCCGCGGAAATTCAACGAATGTTCACGCAACCGATTCAGGGGTCCCGTTTTCCGCGGGTTTCGTCACCGGCAATGTGCGGGATTCCGGGCGTGGCGCATCCCACTTTTCCACAGCTTCTTGATTATTATCCCGGCGCGGCTTGACTGACTGTAGTTACACGCGTGTAATTAGTAATCAACGCCGCTGCACAGACATCCCGAATACCACCGGGAGTCGGAAATACATCCAAGCAGCAGCTGCAAACTCAGGAGGGACGCCATGGGGCAAGCGTTGCGTATCCAGGAAGATGCAGTCGTCGCAGAACATGCGTCGGTGAAATACCGTTCGCGGGAAGTGCCGGGGGACTGGTACGTGGACCCTGCGGATCCGGAAGCGGCAGACCGATACAACCAAAATGTGCAGCAGTCTTTGGAGGACCAGGCAACGGCACTCCTGGCGGCACATGAGGCGTTGATCGGTGACCTGCCGGCTGGTCCGGAAGATGACCTAGACGATCCTCCCATGGAGCTGCGCCGTCCGCTTGAGACGCCTGGACAGCCCGTGTGGATCGGTCTCCCCGGCCAAGGGGAATTCGACGACGAAGGTGAGCTTGGCTGGCAGACGGACGCGCTCTGTGCGCAGACCGATCCTGAAGCGTTCTTCCCTGAGAAGGGTGGATCCACCAGGGATGCCAAGAAGGTCTGTGGAGCCTGCAACGTGCGCTCGCAGTGCTTGGAATACGCTCTGGCCAATGACGAGCGGTTCGGTATTTGGGGCGGGCTTTCCGAGCGGGAGCGCCGTCGGCTAAGGAAGCGAGCGGTCTAATTCTCAAGGAAGTGCACGTTACCGCCGTCGTGGTTTCCCACGATGGCGGCAACTACCTGCCCAGGACATTGGCGGCATTGTCGGACCAGACGCGTTCGGCAGATGCCGCCATTGGCATTGATACAGGTTCCACGGATAACTCCTTGGGTCTGCTCCGCGGTGCCCTCGGGGAAGGCAATGTCACCACCTTCCACCAAGCGAAGACCGGCTTCGGCGCTGCTGTCCGCGCCGGTCTTCAGGAGCTTGCTCCTGCGGGGACCCGCTCCGGTGCGGGCCAGCCGGTGGAGTGGATCTGGCTTCTGCACGACGATGCCGCCCCAGCTCCGGACTCCCTGGCGGAGCTGCTCCACGCCGTGGAGCGCGCGCCGTCGGTAACCGTTGCCGGTTGCAAGCAGCTCGGTTGGGACGACGGCCGCCACCTCGTGGATGTTGGACTTTCAACGAGCCGCTGGGCAGAGCGTCTCACCCTGATCGATGCCGATGAAGTGGACCAAGGGCAATACGACGCCCGGTCAGATACGTTTGCCGTTAACTCCGCCGGAATGCTGATACGCCGGGATGTCTGGGAGCAGTTGGACGGGTTCGATCCCGCGCTGCCCGGCAGTGGCGACGACGTCGATTTCTGCTGGCGGAACTGGCTGGCCGGCAACCGTGTGGTTGTTGTGCCCTCTGCCCGCATGTTCCACGTGGAGCACCGCCCCCACGGCTTGGGCACGTCTTCGGCAGCGCGAAAAGCCCAGATCCATCTCCGGCTCAAGCACACGGTGTGGTGGAAGGTACCGTTCCAGGTTGTTGGTGCCTTCTTCGGAGCTCTAGTCCGACTGGTTTTGAGCATCCTCGTGAAGGAGCCGGGGTATGGCTTCTCTCAGTTCACTGCAACCATCGCAGCGTTGACTCGTCCTGTCGCAATTGTCCGGGGGCGCCGCGTCGCCGCCAGGACGCGGCGGGTCCATCGTTCCGTGGTGCGCGGCCTGCAGACGCCGACGCGCGAGGTCCGGGCCCATCGGCGATCCCTGCTGGAAGCCATCCGCCCCGGTGAAGACTCCCAGCCCTCCAGCGATCTTCTGGCTCCTGAGCCCAGCGGCGATGCCGCAGATGACTTCGCAGCCCTCGCCACGAACGAGCGGGGCTGGGTGGGGACCGGCGCTGTTGCCGCGGCCTGCATCGCCCTCGCAGCGGCTGTGGTCGGGCTACTTGGACTCCTTCGCTCCGGTCCTGTCACAGGGGGAGGGCTTCTCCCTCTTTCGGAATCCCCTGCGGACATCTGGGCCAACGCGTCCACATGGTGGATCTCCCTTGGTGCCGGCCTGCCGGGCCACGGTGATCCTTTCGGTTACGTCTTGTGGATTCTCTCTCTCCTCGGAGGCGGAGACGGGAACGCAGCCATGGGGTGGCTCCTCATCCTCGCGATGCCGTTGTCGGCTGTTGGCGCTTGGTTCGCGTCGGGCGCTTTGACCACCAAGCGCCGGTTCCGGACCGTGGCAGCTTTGGTCTGGGCGGGCTCGCCGACCCTCCTGATTTCCATCAATGAAGGCCGCATCGGTGCTTTGGTGGCCCATCTGATGATGCCGCTGCTGCTGCTTGCACTGCTGCGGGCATCGGGATCGGCCATCGGGCAATCGAGGGCACCGTATTCCACGACGTCCCACGCATCGTCCGGTGCCAGGCTCGCTCCTGTGCGCAGCAAGCCCGGCATTAATGGGACGCCTTCGTGGACGGCGGCAGCTGCAGCCGGTTTGGCCATGGCTGTCGTCACGGCCTCGGCGCCGTCGTTGCTGGGTCCTGTCGTCGTGGCTGTTGTGTTGGCTGCCGTGGTGCTGGGGCAGCGCGGCAAAACCATGTGGTGGTCGTTGCTGCCGACTCTTGCTTTGTTCCTTCCCTACGCCCTTTCCGTACTCGACAGACCCCGCTCCCTGCTGGCTGATCCCGGACTTCCCCTCGGGTTCGATGCCGCCCCGCTGTGGCAGCAATTGCTTGGCCAGCCGGTGGCATTCGGGATCGACGGCGGGCTAACGGGCCTGTCGCTGTTCGGGCCGGGTCCCGTGCCCTGGGCGTTGATCCTGGCCTTGCTCATTGGTGTGCCCGTTGTGCTGCTCGCCGTGGCGGCGTTGTTCTTGCCCGGTAAGCGCACAGCCCTGGCGCGGGTTTTCTGGTTGGCTGCCCTGGCCACCCTGGGAAGCGCCTGGCTCGTGGGGCATGTGGCTACGGGCGTCAACAACAACGTCATAGTCGGGCCTTTCACCGGCCCAGCCGTGTCCGCCTCGGGGATGCTGTTGCTGGGTGCTGCCTTGCTCGGAGCTGAGAAGATCTTCTCGGCGAGCCGCAGAACGTCTGACCCTGGCCGCCGGAGGCTTCCGCTGCGACGCGCTGCTTCGGCCGTCGTGGTGATCCTGCTGGTTGCGGGGCCTTTGGCTGGAATGGGAGCTTGGGCTGCGCAGAACGTCCTCCAACCCTCAACCCCCACGGGTTCCCCGGCGATCTCCAAAAACCCCCAGTCGGCCGCGTCTCTGGGCGCCCACCGCCAAGTGTGGCCCACGGAGTCCGGCACGCTGCCCGCTACCGCCGTCGATCGTGGCCAAGGGCCAGAGCGTACGCGAACCTTGGTGATCACAAGCGGCGAGCAAGGTGCCTTCACATCCTCACTCATGCGCGGAGCCGGAACGACGCTGGACAGCCTGTCCACGGTAGCTTCCGCGAGGACCATCATTGGCGCCCCGGGCCGGGAAGAACTCACCTCCGATGACGCGGCTACCGCATCCTTGCGGAGGGCAGTGGCTACGATCGTGGCGAGCACGGGAGTGGATCCCCGCCCCGACCTCGAACAACTTGGCGCCGGTTTCGTGGTGCTGAAGGCCGCGGACAACGCCGACCAACTGACCGCGAGCAGGATCGATGCCGTTCCGGGGCTGGTTGCCGTCGGCCAAACGGAGGCGGGCTGGCTGTGGCGCGTGACCCCCCGCGGCCAAGCAGCGGCCAATGCTGCGGACGCGGCGCATCGTGTCCGTATCGTCAATGGCGAAGGCACCACCGTGGGCACCCTGCCCTCCGAGGAGGTGGCCGCCAAAGCCAATGCTCCCGCCGGAGATGACGGCAGGAAAGTGGTGCTGGCTGAACGGGCTGATCCTGGCTGGTCGGCTTTGCTGGACGGCAAGCCGTTGACGGCGACAACATCCGGGTGGTCACAGGCATTTGACCTGCCGGCCGGTGGCGGCGAGCTTGAAATCCGCTACACGAACCCGTGGGCTCCGTGGCTGGGAATTCTGCAGGTGGTGGTTATCGTCTTGACAGTCCTGCTGGCGATTCCGATGCCCGCCCGCCGTTCCCGCACGGGCATGTCGAGGGACGAAGTCTCCCTCCGTAAGGAGTACAGCAGTGTCTGAGGATCAGAAGAAGAAGGCCGACGAAGCAACCCCGACGGCTGAGCCGAATGTGGCCGAAGACCAACCGCGTAGCAAAAAGTCACCACGCAGCGAAAAGTCACTACGCAGCAAGAAGTCCTCCCGTGGCGATAGGTCATCCAGCGACAAGGGTTCCCGACGATCCAATTCGGGCGTGGTCACCGGGGTGCTCTCCGCTGTGGTCATCGTGGCTGCGGGTGGAGGCGCTGTGGCTGCCACCTCGATGGTTCCAGGACCTTCAGGTGGTACCGGCACGGACATCCGCCAGGCTGACGTTCCGGCTGGCCGTGCTCTCGGAGTATGCCCCGAACCGGCGCGGCTGGTCAGCGGGACGGTGGTGGGGACGGACGCCGACTTCAGCCCTGTCTCGACCACGGCATCAAGCGCCCTCAACGCTGTGGTCCTGAGCAACCCCGCTGGCACAGTTCCTGGCAGCAAGGTCGCCGCCCTGGGCGGCGGGGCAGTGGCGGAGATCGCCAAGACTCCCACAAGCACTCCAACGCCTACGGCAGGACCACCGGTTCTTGCAGCGGGTGTGGCGTCCATCAGCCCGGTGACCTCGCCGTCTGTGGTGGAGGCAGCACCCATTGGAAACGAGCAGGCGTCCATGGCCGCCAACCTCAGCTATTCGGCCACCGACGGGGATCTCCGTGGCTTGGCGTCTGCGCAGTGCCAGCCGCCGAGCAATGATTCATGGTTGCAGGGGGCGAATACATCCGTTGGGCGCACTGCGGTTCTCAACCTGAGTAACCCATCCGAGACCCCTGCCACGGTGAACCTTGATCTTTTCGGCTACGAAGGCCAGATACAGGCTCCGGGCGCCAGAGGACTGCTGGTAGCTCCCGGAACCACCCGGTCCTTGAACCTTGCGGGGTTGGCCCCGGGAGAATCGCAGCTCGCTGTCCACGTACGAAGCACGGGCGGCCCGGTGGCGGGAACCATCCAGCAAAGTGTGCTGCGTGGGCTCGCTCCCGGGGGAGTCGAGTACCTTTCCCCGGGTGACGGGCCATCGAACGTCCAGGTGATGTCCGGCGTCGACATCCAGGACGCGGACGGGATCAAAGCGCTCTCCGTAAAGTCCGGGTTCACCGACGCGGTGCCGGCCCTTCAGATCGCTGTTCCCGGATCAACCGATGCAGTGGTGCAGGTCAGCCTATACGGCGCCAATGGCGAGCGGAAGCTTCCCAACGGGGGAGTGGTGACGGTCAAGGGCGGTTCTGTTGCCACGATGAATCTTGATGGCATTCCGGCCGGCAGCTACACAGTCCGTGCAAGCTCCGACGTTTCTTTCGTTGCATCGACCAGGGTCACCCGAGGCGCGAAAGCCGACGAAGCCACGGATTTTGCGTGGTCACCGGCATCGGCGCGGCTGGGGAGCCAGCACCTGGTGGCCGTTCCACGGGATGGTCTACGCTCCCTGAGCTTTGGCGTGCCCGAGGGCCGCGCCACGGTCAACTACGCTCCTGTCACGGCCGAGGGCAAAGTAGGCAAGGCTGTTGACCTTGACCTTGCCGGTGGCACCACGTCGGTTATCGAGCTCCCCGCAAAGTCCGGAGACGCGGTCATAGCGGGATACGTGGTTTCTGCGTCCGGCGATCCCGTCTACGGCGCGATGATCCTTGGAAAACAGGGCCGTAACGACGTGTCCGTGGTGGCGATCCAGGATGCAGCGGCTGGGTTGGAGAAGGTTCCCGTTACGGTGGGCTACTAACCGGCGGTTACTGGTAGCGGCGACGATACACGGGGTCCAGCGTCTCCGGGGGTACCCCCAGCATCTCTGCCGTGTACTCCACCACAACGTCATGAACCAGGTCCTGCAGCTCGTCTCGGGTGGTGGTGCCCTGCTCCACCACCCGGCGGAAGACCGTGATCATGGGCGGTTCACCGCGGCCACCGGGGGTGTAGGCACCCATGGGCGCCGGGTTGCCCGTGGCGACCAGTTGTTCCAGGTTCGGCGGGATCTCGTCCACCGCGAAGAGGACGCCGTCCAGTTGTTTGCCCCACATGTCCTGGAGGCGCTCGGCGGAGTCAAGCACCATGTCGTCGAACCGCTCCGAGCGGGTGCGGAAACCTGGAAGGTTGGGAAGCATCAGCTCACCCCGCAACCCCCTGCCGTGGCGGTTGCGACGGCGCTGCCGGAATCCCCGCCCGCTTGATCCGGCGTGTTCCTCTGTCTGATCGCCATCGGCGTCAGTCCACCGGACGGTAAATCCGGGAACATGTGGCTGTGACTGCATATATCGACTTTAGTCCCGGGTAACGGCCAGCGCGACATCATTGTCCACACCGCGCCGAAGTCGCCGAAACCACGCCCTGCATTGGCAGCCACGGGGCCTCAATGCGCACCACAGGTACCAAGTGGCGCTAATCTGGGATGTTGTGGGTGCTATTCGTCAGTGTTCGAGATCAGCCTGCCGCCAGTCTGCGGTGGCCACTTTGACGTACGTGTACGCCGACTCAACGGCTGTCCTGGGTCCGCTTGCCACCTATGCAGAACCGCACGCGTATGACCTCTGCGCTCAGCACGCCGACAGCCTCACCGTCCCGCGCGGCTGGGAAGTACTGCGCTTGGCCATGCCTGCGACACCCCCGCAGCCTGGTCCGGATGATCTCCTGGCGCTGGCGAACGCAGTCCGCGAGGCAGCGTCGGCCGCTCCGGAAACACCTGCCCGCCAAAGCCACCCGCACATCGAGGCCCCGGCCAGCGCCGAGGGCACCCGCCGGGGCCACCTCCGCATACTCCGCGAGCCGTCCTAAGGCTCCACCGCCCTTGGAGCGGACGACCGCCGCTTGTGCCGCCGTCGTGCCTCAATCCGTCGTCGTGATCCAAAGCCTGCGCTCCCGCGCGGTAGTCTGGAAGCTGCAGATAAATCCGCCAGCGGCGCCAGGCCGGCGCCACCCAGGGAGCATCATTCATGCCAAAGGTCAGTCCTGAACTGTTGTCCATCCTGCGCTGCCCCGTGACGGGTTCATCGCTGGTCCAGGAGGGCGAGGAGCTGGTATCGACAGCTGACGCCGCGGACGGCGTCAAGCCCCGCTACTCCATTGAGGACGGCATTCCGCTGCTGCTGCCTCCGGAACTTCTGGCTGCGGCCAATGCGGCCGGCTCGAGCCAGCACGATTCCAAGGCCTAGCAGCCCGTTTCCTACCGGGCTCGGATTCACAACGCACGTTTAACACCCGCACGGCACCTAAGGACTTCCATGACTTTCGACTACAAAGTGGCTGATATTTCGCTCGCCGAGGCAGGCCGCCACCAGATCCGGCTTGCCGAGCACGAGATGCCCGGCCTGATGTCGCTTCGCGCCGAGTTTGGCGCTTCCCAGCCGCTCAAGGGCGCGCGTATCGCCGGCTCCCTGCACATGACGGTTCAGACCGCGGTGCTCATCGAAACCCTCACGGCGCTCGGCGCCGAGGTCCGTTGGGCCTCCTGCAACATCTTCTCCACCCAGGACGAGGCCGCTGCCGCAATCGTGGTCGGGAAGGGAACCCCGGAGGACCCGCAGGGCGTTCCGGTCTTCGCCTGGAAGGGTGAAACCCTTGAAGAGTACTGGTGGACTGCCGAGCAAATTCTCACCTGGCCTGGCGCCGACACCAACCCTGAGTTGGGCCCCAACATGATTCTCGACGACGGCGGCGACGCCACGCTGCTGCTGCACAAGGGCGTGGAGTTCGAGGCAGCCGGCGCTGTCCCGGCGGCCACGGAAGCGGACCCCGAGGAATATGCGATCATCCTCGACCTCCTTCGCCGCACGCTGGCAGAGGACCCGCAGAAGTGGACCCGTATCGCAGGCCTCATCCAGGGCGTCACCGAAGAAACCACCACGGGTGTCCACCGTCTTTACCAGCTGGCCGAGCAGGGCAAGCTCCTCTTCCCGGCCATCAACGTCAACGACTCCGTCACCAAGAGCAAGTTCGACAACAAGTACGGCATCCGCCACTCCCTTCCGGATGGCATCAACAGGGCCACGGACGTCCTCATGGGCGGCAAGGTCGCCGTCGTCTGTGGCTATGGCGACGTCGGCAAGGGCGCGGCGGAAGCGCTGCGGGGCCAAGGTTCGCGCGTCATCGTTACCGAGATCGACCCCATTTGTGCCCTCCAGGCCGCCATGGACGGCTACCAGGTGGCCAAGTTGGAGACCGTGCTGGCACAAGGCGATATCTTCATCACTACCACCGGCAACAAGGACGTCATCCTTGCCGAACACATGCTGGGCATGAAGAACAAGGCCATCGTTGGCAACATCGGCCACTTCGACAACGAGATCGACATTGCCGGCCTGGCCAAGGTCGAGGGCGTCAAGAAGGTCCAGATCAAGCCGCAGGTCCACGAGTGGGTCTTCGACTCCGGCACGGACAACGAGCGCTCGATCATCGTTCTCTCTGAGGGCCGCCTGCTGAACCTGGGCAATGCCACGGGCCACCCGTCATTCGTGATGAGCAACTCCTTCGCCAACCAGACGATCGCGCAGATCGAGCTCTGGACGAAGAAAGACCAGCCGGAGGGTGAACGCGAGTACCAGAAGCAGGTTTACGTTCTTCCGAAGATCCTGGACGAGAAGGTGGCACGCCTGCACTTGGACGCCCTCGGCGTTGAATTGACGGAACTGAGCAAGGAACAGGCCGAGTACCTGGACCTGGATGTCGCGGGCCCCTACAAGCCGGAGCACTACCGCTACTAAGGGCTCCCCGTCATCCACAATCGATGGAGAAAGGCCGGCACGCGATCAGCGTTGCCGGCCTTTCGACTAGAATTGGGTATTCAGTACGGCTTGCCGGGGGACAGGATGACGGGAAACATGACGGAAGTCGCAAAACGGAAAACGGGCAAGGTCCTTGCCATCATCGGGGTCTGCGCGGCCATTGCCGTGGGCGGAATCGGCGTGGCCACAGTGCCCGGATTGTTGCCCGGCTCTTCTCAGGACACTGCCACCGCCCCGTCTCCTACTCCTACTGTGGAGGCCAAACCCGTCGAGGTCGGAATCACCCCGCTCGATGGCGCCGTGGAGTGGAACCCAGTGGTGGGTCCCCAGATCAAGGCAGTCAACGGCAAGGTCAAGAGTGTTGTATTGACGCCAGTTGATGGCGGGACGCCGGTGGTTGGCAAGATCAGCCCCGATGGCACCACCTGGACTACCCAGGAAGTGCTGAAGTTCAAGACGAAGTACAACTATTCCTACACGGTGGCGGACACCGCGGGGAAGGAAACCAACAAGTCCCAGACCTTCACCACGGTTTCGGCCGCATACGAGGCAGACGCGTCCATCTATCCCCGGAACGGCACCACTGCCGGTTCCGGCCAGCCGATCGAAATCAACTTCAGCGAGCCGGTTGTGGATAAGGCGGCCATGGAGAAGCGGGTGGCCATCACCGTCTCTTCCGGCCAGCCTGTCGCGTGGCATTGGTACTCGGACAAGAAGGTGCGCATCCGGCCCGAGGCATTCTGGGCTTCCGGAACCACAGTGACCGTTGACATGAAGCTGCTGGGTGTCGATTTCGGCAACAACATGATCGGCAACGGGGATGTAGTGTCCACCTTCACCACCGGACCGCAGCGGATAGCAGTGGTGGATGACACCACCAAGACCATGAACGTCTACTCCGACGGGCAACTGGTCCACACGGCCCCCGTGTCCCTCGGCGGTGAGGACTGGTTGTCGCCCACCGGCTACGCTGTCATCCTCGAGCAGGAACGGAAATCCAACTTCAACGCCGGCAGCATCGGCCTGAAGCCCGGAGACAAGGGCTACTACCCGCCGATGGTGGTGGACTACGCCAACCGCCTGACGTGGTCGGGTGTTTACGTGCACCAGGCACTTGAGGCAGCATGGGGAGCCATCGGCCGGGTGAACGTCTCTCACGGTTGTGTGGGCTTGCTGCCGGATGACGCTGCCTGGTTCTTCAACAACATGAAGACCGGCGACGTCGTGCAAATCCTGAACACGGGAGCACCGGCTGTTGAACCATTGGAAGGTTTTGGCGATTGGAACATTCCTTGGGCGAGCTACGCCCAGCGGTAATCCAGCTGTTAGGATCGGCGCAGTGATTATTTCCTGCGCTCTTTGACCCGGATTTCTCTTTGACCCGGATTTGCCGTGCCGACCAATTGTTGGCCTCCGGTTTTGTGCTGCCCTCCATCGTGATGACAGGTGTCCCTTAGGGGAACCCGCTGACGGGTTCCCCAGCTCCTTCCCCCGGACCCACTTCATCACCTGGAGCACCATATGACCACTCAACCAACCCTTCGCCCGGACTGCGGCAACTGCTTTGCGCTGTGCTGCACTGCCCTGGGATTCACGCGCTCTGCGGATTTCGCCATCGACAAAGCTGCCGGGTCGCCGTGTCCAAACCTGGCGGCGGACTTTTCCTGCACCATCCATCAACGGCTGCGGCCCCGTGGGTTCACGGGCTGCACGGTTTTCGATTGTTTCGGCGCCGGACAGCTGGTTTCCCAGCACACCTTCGGTGGAACCAGTTGGCGGGAGCGGCCCGCTTCCGCACCCGGGATGTTCGCCGTGTTCAAAATCGTCAGGCAGCTCCACGAGATGCTCTGGTACCTGGACGAAGCCCGGCAGCGGACCTTCGATCCCGAGCTCGCCACCGCGGCGGCGAGCCTCGCCCAGCACGTGGCGGCCACCACCCGTGGTGACGCCACCACGGTCCTGGAGGCCGACGTCGAAAGCCTCCATGGGCAGGTACGGAGCCTCCTCATGGAGGTCAGCGAGGAGGTTCGCGCTTCCTACGGTGCGGACGAACGGCACTTGCCCGACGGCGGCCTGCAGCCAGGTGCCGACCTGATGGGAGCCCAGCTGGCGAACCTCAGCCTCTGCGGCGCGGACCTGCGGGGTTCCTACCTGATAGGGGCCAAGTTGACCGGGAGTGACCTGGCGGCCGTGGACTTGTTGGGGGCGGATCTGCGCGGAGCCGAGTTGTCGGGCGCGGACCTTTCCTCAGCGCTCTACCTGACGCAAGCGCAGATCAACGCGGCCGAAGGCAACTCACGGACACTTCTGCCTTCACGGCTCCGCAGGCCGGATTACTGGGGTGATTCCGTTCCGGACCGTGACTCCGGGCCGAACTAGGGTTCGTGGGTGTACGGGAGCTTCCGTAACCGTGCGCCCATCACAGCGTTCCTCTGCTCGGCCTGACGCAGACGGGAAAGTTCACGGTTGCGTCGTTCTCCGAGGACTGCACCAATGTAGTCCTCGGGGATGGTGCCCCGGGGCGGAGGCGGTGCAACGTAGCGTGCCAACTCCGAGGCCAGGGACGTTGCCATCGACAGCCGTGATGCCGGTGCCATGAGGTACGCCTGCTGGACAAACGTGCCGGCCCGGCGGGCGGTGGAGTCCGGTACCCGCCCGATGTCCGCCATGGCCACCCATCCTTGCAGGTAAGGGGCCGCAACGGGCGTGATCCGGGGTTTCGACGGCACGCGCAGGCGAAGCGAATACGTTCCGGCAACGATGTCGCCCAGCCGTTTGGACTTCTCGTTGAACAAGGCCACCCCAATGGCCAGGCCACCGAAGGTCATGTAGATCTCCAGGAAACCAAGCAGTCCACGGATCAAGGCGTGCCGGAAACGGATGGATCCGCCGTCGTCGCGTACGATCCTCAGACCCGTGGCGAGCTTTCCCAACGAGCGCCCGCGGGTGAGGGTTTCCACGGTGACGGGCACCACCACTACCGAGAAGACAACGCTGCACAGGACCAGAGCCTGGATCGCCGAATCGTCAAGGTCCGAAGACGCCGACAGGACGAGGATGATCAGGAGTATTGCGAGGAGCACTTGCGAGACGACATCGAGAAGGAGACCCAGCCCGCGGGCAGCAAAAGACGCTGAGCGCAGCTCCAGGACCACTGCCTCGCCTGTGATGATCGAACTCAACCCAGCCCCCACGCTTTCCGGACATGCAGTGCCCGGTGGCGTCTGCACAACGAGTCTAGCGGCGTGCCGGGGAAATGACGCCGGTCTCCGGCTTACAGATCGGTCCCAGGGTTGGGCTCCAGGCGTTAGGGTGGTGCCGTGGACATCGATGCCTTCTCGGCCGTACATGGGGATAAATGGTCGCGGCTTCATTTCCTGGCGCACAAGCGCCGGTTGACGGGGGAGGAAGCGGACGAGCTGCTGCGCCTGTACCAAACGGTTTCCGGGCACTTGTCGCTGATTCGTTCGGTGGCTCCTGAAACCAGTTTGTCCTCGTCGTTGTCCGCAGCCCTGGCGCAAGCCCGCACCCGGTTCACTGGTGCGCGTTCGAACTTCATGGAAGATCTTGCCCGATTCTTTGTCATCTCACTGCCGGCTGCGTTTTACCGGATCCGATGGCTGACACTGTGGTGTGGGCTGGCCTTCACTGTGGTCGGGGTGGCTTACGCTTTCTGGATCGGGACCTCGCCGGATGCGCTGAGGGCAGCCTTCGGCAGCGACGAAAGAGTTCGCAGGTACGTCGAGGAAGACTTTATCGACTACTACTCGGAGAACCCGGCGGCATCCTTCGCCGGGGCCGTGTGGACCAATAACGCGTGGATTTCGGCCCAGGCCGTAGCGTTCGGCGTCACAGGGTTCTGGGTGCCGTACATACTTTTCATGAACGCCCAAGCCGTGGGGATCGCCGGTGGAGTCTTCATGGCATCGGGAAAAACAGACGTGTTCTTCAGCTACATCCTCCCGCACGGGTTAATGGAACTCACGGCAGTGTTCATCGCATGCGCTGCAGGGCTCAGAATATTCTGGGCCATGGTCCGTCCCGGCCCCAGGACGCGGATGCAGGCTGTAGCCGATGAGGGTCGGTCTTTGATCACGATCGCACTGGGTTTGGTGCTGGTCCTGCTCGTGTCAGGCATGGTGGAAGGCTTCGTGACGCCCAGCCACCTCCCGGTATGGGCAAAGATCGCCATCGGCGCCACTGTCCTGGCCGGATACTGGACGTACACGCTGCTACTCGGTGCCAGGGCCGTACGTGCGGGGGAGACCGGCGACCTGGATGCCAACGACGGCGGTTACAGAAGCATCGCTGCATAGACCTTACAGTTACGTTTCAATCTGGTGTAAGGCGCTTGGTTCCTCGTGTCGCTGCAAACCCGGGCGGTAGGCTCGAATGCAGACAAGAGAGCCGGCAGCACGCATTCGCCGGTGGATGCCTACGGAAGTGAACCCCTGTGAGCGACAAGAGCCCAAAACCACAAGAACCGGACACGGACGTCCACGAGGACCCCGACGAGCCGGCCTTCGACTGGATGAAGCCAAAGACGTCCAGCGGTGCCTCCCCGGCGGCACCTGCGACGGCGCCTACCGCCGCAGCTGGCGCCGGGCAGCCGGAGAGCCGCGCCGACCGCAAGGCAGCAGAAGCAGCCGACGCCCCTGCCGAGCCGCCGCTGTTCGCTGACACGCTCGCGGATGCATCCTCGGGCAAGCAGCCCTCGCACTATTCTGAACCGTTGCCGACGTCGGCCCTTCAGGTCCGTCCGCCGGAAGACGAAGTGGCACGGCGCAATGCTGAACGTGAGCAAGCCGCCAAGGTGAAGCCGGTTGGTCCCCGCGTCTTCCAGGTGCTGTTGGCGGTTTTCTACCCCGTCATCCTGCTGGTGCTGGCCGTGAGGGCAGTGACCAGCCCGTTGTTCCTTTGGGTCGAATACAACCGCCCGGGTTTCCCCGGCGACGGCTACGGCTTCAACACTGATGACCGCATGACCTACGGCTCGTACGCCGTGGACTACCTCAGCAACTGGGCAGGTCCCCGATACCTCGGTGGCCTGGTCAACCAGGATGGCGCCAAGCTCTTCAAGGACAGCGAAGTGGCGCATATGGCGGACGTCAAAACGGTGATTCTGTCCTCCTTCGGCGCCGGGCTCCTGCTCATCATCCTCAGCATCATTGCCATCATTTACTTGCGGAAGCGGAGCAACGGCGGAATCCGTCGCGGCCTGTTCGCCGGCTCCATCGTCACCCTGGTTATCATCATCGGCCTCGCCGTATTGGCGGTACTGAGCTGGCAGCAGTTCTTCACCGAGTTCCACCGGATCTTCTTCGCCAACGGCACCTGGACCTTCTCCTTGGAAGACACCCTCATCCGGCTCTTCCCGGGACAGTTCTGGGTCGATGCGGGCATTGTCATCGGCGCGCTGGTGTTCATTGCCGCGACGTTGACCTTCATCTTCACGTGGCCGACCAAACGGCGGCGTGGCCTGGTTTCCGGCGAGGCAGAACGCGACGCCGAGGGCCAGGACGAATCAAGCGATGAGGTATCCAACCCCGCTGTTGCGGGGGATCGCGGCTGAAGCGACGCATAAGCCATCTCCGAACGGACACGAAGCCGAAGACATTTCGGCTCCGTGTCCGTTTTTAAATACGAAGACGCGGTCAGGCGTCCAGGTGGTCCTACTTCCCGTAGAGCTTCTCCACAGTCGAGGAAAAGTCTGTCACCACGGCCGACCGCTTGAGCTTCAGGGACGGCGTCAGGTGCCCGGACTCGACGCTGAGTTCGGCCGTGATGAAGGCGAACTTCCTGATGGACTCAGCCTCCGAGACGAGCCTGTTGGCCTCATCCACGGCAGACTGTACGGCCGCCCTCACGCGGTCGTCATGGGCTGCTTCCTCAAGGCTGAGAGCACCGTATTTGTTCTCGGTGCACCAATCCGCCAAGCCTTCGGGGTCCACACTGATCAAGGCCGCCACGAAAGGCCGGCCATCTCCAACAACCACAGCCTGGCCCACCAGCGGGTGTTCGCGCAGCTTCTCTTCCAAAGGAGCGGGAGCCACGTTCTTGCCTCCCGCAGTCACCAGGAGATCCTTCTTACGGCCGGTGATGGTCAGGAAGCCGTCAGAGTCCAGCTCACCCAGGTCTCCGGTACGGAAAAAGCCATCCACAAAGGCGGCCTCAGTGGCTTCCTCGTTGCCGTGGTAGCCCTTGAACACCCCGATGCCTTTGACAAGCACTTCACCATCTTCGGCAACGCGAATGGTGGTTCCGGGCAGCGGGATACCCACGGTTCCGATGCGCGACATGCTGGGCGTGTTGACCGTGCAGGGTGCAGTGGTTTCCGTCAGGCCATAGCCCTCCAGAACGGGGACACCGGCGCCGTGGAAGAAGTGGTTTTCCCGCAGGCTAAGGGGGCTGGCGCCAGAAACCGTGTAGCCCACGTTGCCGCCGAAAATCTCCCTCACCTTGGGATAGAGAAGCTTGTTGAACGCGCTGTGCTTGGTTCTCAGCAACCAACCAGGACCCGAACCCTGACCTCGCGAGGCGAGGTCAACCGCCGTCGAATATTCGACGGCGGTTGCGGACGCCGCCGCGAAAAGGCGGGCTTTTCCGGACATGGCAGCCTTGTGGCTGGCGCCGGCATAAACCTTTTCGAAGATCCTTGGGACAGCCAGCAGGAACGTCGGCTTGAAGGACCCGAGGTCCGCCATCAGCCCGCTGGCACCGGCGCTGTGACCCAGGGTGATCCCGGCGGTGAGGCACACCACCTGGACGGCCCGGGCCAGGACGTGTGCCAGAGGCAGGAACATCAACGTCCTTGCGCCCGGTTGCATCAGAAGCTCCGGCAGGAACGGAATAACGTTGCGGGCCACCAGCACAAAATTTCCGTGCGTTATTTCGCAACCTTTTGGCTTGCCGGTGGTTCCGGAGGTGTAAACAATGGAAGCGATATCGGCCAGCTTTGCCGTGCTGCGCTGACGCTCCAGTTCGGCATCCATGACGCCGATTCCGACGGCGGACACGCTGGTGAGGTTGGGGGCGTCGCCGTCGTGTTCCATCCGGATGATGGCGATAGGGTCGTCGCCGAGGAGCTCGGACTTATCCACGACGGAATGGACCAGCTGCACCTTCCCTGCGTCCTCTACAAAGATGCGCCGGGCTCCGGAGTCGGCCAGGATCCACTCGATCTGGCTTGCGGACGAAGTCTCGTAGATGGGCACCGTGACGCCGCCAGCCATCCAGATTGCGAAGTCCACCAAGGTCCACTCGAAGCTCGAATGGGACAAAACTGCCACGGGGTCACCAGGGTTGAGTCCGCCGGCGATGAGGCCCTTGGCCAACGCAGTGACGTCCGCAAGGAACCGCGCGGCTGAAACGTTGAGCCAGCCGTTGGCTGTGTTGTGCGCGTACAGGACGCCGAACGGATCCTTGGCGCACCGCTCCAGAAGCAGGTCCGTCACATTGCTGTCCTCGTCGGCCTCGACGAGCAGCTCCGTGCTTGCTTCCCTCACTGCTTGCCTCCTAGATCCACGATGGCATCCACATTCTCATACGCCAGTCCTGGTAGCTGATGACCTCCGCCGTCAGCACCGGATAGAAGAAGGCCGTGGCAAGGACGGCCAGGACCACGACACCTGCCACCACATACAGTCCGGAACGCCTGCGCCAGGGTGGATCGGTGCTGCGTCCGAGCACCAAGCCGAGCACGTACGTCAGGGCAAGCACCAGGAATGGTTCAAACGAGACTGCGTAGAAGATGAACATGGTGCGTTCGGGGTACATGAACCACGGCAGATATCCGGCGGCGACCCCGGCGAGGATGGCCCCTGCCCGCCAATCGCGGCGTCCGGCCCACCAGAACAGCAAAATGACCAGTGCGATGGTTCCGCCCCACCAGACCACGGGATTTCCTACCGGCAGGATTGCCGAGGAGCAGGTCTCCACGAGGCAGCCTGCGGTTCCTTGCTTGGGCGACTGGTAATAGAAAGAGGTAGGGCGGCCCATGACCAGCCAGGTCCATGGACTGGATTGGTAGGGATGCTCGGCACTGAGTCCCTGGTGAAACTTGTACGCCTCCAGGTGATAGTGCGCCAGGGAGCGCACGGAATCGGGCAACCAATCCCAGCCCGGGGCCGGGTTGGTGACAGCCCATTGGCGGTAGTAGGCGTCCTTCGACAGGAACCAGCCTGTCCAGGTTGCGGTATAGGTGACAACAGCGACAGGAATGATGGTGAAGAATGCGGGGATACCGTCTTTGATGACACCGGCACTGAACCAGTTCCTGATACCCGCGATCCGGCGGGCGTTCAGATCCCAGAGCACGGTCATGACGCCAAAAGCAGCCACGAAAAACAATGCCGACCATTTAGTGCCCACGGCGAGCCCGAGGCAGATGCCGGCCACAAGGCGCCACCACCGCATCCCCAACCATGGTCCGGCCACCAGTTGGCTCGCCAACGGGCGGTTGCCGGACGAAGCAGCCGCTTGCGCGGCGAGCCGGGAGGCCAGTCGACGGCGGCCGTCGTCGCGGTCCATCAGAAGGGCGCCAAAAGCGGCGAAGAGCCAGAACGCCAGAAAGATATCCAGCAGCGATGTCCGGGACAGGACCAGATGGTGCCCATCAAGTGCGAGCAACAGACCCGCAACCGCCCCAAGAGTGTGGGAGCGGAAAAGTTTCAGGGCAATGAGCGAAACCAGGAAGACCGTAAGCGTGCCGGTGAGCGCTGCTCCGAACCGCCAGCCGAAAGGGTTGTCAGAGCCGAACAACCACATGCCGAAGGCGATCATCCACTTCCCGACCGGGGGGTGGACCACGTACTCGGGCGTGTTCAGCAGGATGTTGGGATTGCCGGCGTTGAACGAGTCGTTGGCATTGGCCGGCCAGCTACGCTCATAGCCACTCACCAGAAATGAGTAGGCATCCTTGACGTAGTACGTTTCGTCGAAAACCAGGCTGTGCGGGACATCAAGCCTGAAGAACCGGAGAATGCCACCAAGGACCGCGCTGATGGTGGGAATCAGCCAGAACCACAACCGCAACGATGCTGGGTAGTCGCGCCAGCTTTGGATGCCGCCGATGAGGCGCTGTTTCAATGCCTCGGCGCTGAAAGCCTCAGAAGGCCGTTCAATCCAACCGTGCCCTTCGAGTCCGCGACCAGCTGCGGCCTTCCTCGGGCTGTGGTGTAGTATTCCGGGAGGCTGCCAAGCAATCAGTTTCCTTACCGGCTTTAAGGCGGTGTTCCCCGATGGGCGTTGGCCCGCATCGTCTGGCAGGTCCGACGATGCAGAGCCACCGGAAGCGGTTTCAGAAACGGGTGACTGGTTCACCCGCCCATGCTACCTGTCGATCCTTGGCGCTTAGCTGAACTGCTGTTTCGCCCGGCGTGGGCAGTAGGCTTGGCAGGTGGACGAAGAGCGAAGCACCCCCGTTGAAACCCCGTTGGACGACGAATCTCTTGAGCTGGGGAAGCCCGCGCTTCCAAGCGGGACAGCCGCCGGAGTTGGCCGGATCGTTCTCGCCGCAACACCCATAGGCAACGTCGGAGACGCGTCCTCCCGTCTGATCGAGCTCCTGGGAACCTCGGACATTATCGCGGCGGAAGACACGCGCCGCCTGCACCGCCTGGTCCAGGCCCTTGGAGTGGAGGTCTCCGGCAGGGTCATCAGCTACCACGAACACAATGAGGCCACCAAGACCGCTGAGCTGCTGGATCATGTGCGCGCCGGAAAGACCATTCTCATGGTCAGCGACGCCGGCATGCCGGCAGTCTCGGACCCGGGTTTCCGTCTGGTGGAGGGTGCTGTGGAGGCCGGATTGACCGTCACCGCGGTTCCTGGGCCGTCCGCTGTCCTGACCGCGCTCGCGTTGTCGGGCCTGCCGACCGACCGCTTCTGCTTCGAAGGCTTCCTGCCGCGGAAGTCCGGAGACCGGAACTCCCGCTTGGCCGATCTTGCTGATGAACGCCGCACCATGGTCTTCTTCGAGGCTCCGCACCGGCTCGAAGTCATGCTGCGTGCACTGCACGAGCGCTTTGGAGCGGACCGCCGGGTGGCCGTCTGCCGTGAGCTCACCAAGACCTATGAGGAAGTCATCCGGGGCTCCCTGCGTGAGCTTCTGGAGTGGGCAGAGAGCAATGAGGTCCGCGGTGAGATCGCAGTGGTCGTGGCTGGTGCGCCTGAACAGGAACCCGGCAAACCCGAGGACCACGTTGCCGCGGTGAACGAGCTCGTCTCGCAGGGCATCCGCTTGAAGGAAGCCGTGGCGGCCGTTGCCGAGGACGCCCGCGTCAGCAAGCGGGAGCTGTACTCAGCGGTGTTGGCAGCCCGCTGACAAAGCTGTGCAGCTGCACAAAATGGCGCCCGTATGGCAGTGCGTGAAGGCGTAGACACTCCTTCCGGCGGGGCAGTACCGTGGCAGTAATTCAAGCCACTTCCGGCAACGAACCCCCCGTGGTGCAAATCTCCAAAGCACCCAAGACGAAGGAGTCGCCATGACTGTCACGGTTGAACGCGAAAGCGAACTGCTGGCTTCCGTTCCCACCGGCCTGCTGATCAACGGTCAGTGGCGCCCGGCTGGATCGGGTAAGACCTTTGATGTTGAGGACCCCGCCACGGGCAAGGTCCTGCTCAGCATTTCCGACGCCGGTGCAGAAGACGGTGCCGCCGCCCTCGACGCCGCCGCTGCTGCACAGGCCGACTGGGCCCGCACCGCCCCGCGCGAACGCGGCGAAATCCTGCGCCGCGCCTTCGAGCTCGTTACCGAACGCGCCGAGGACTTCGCCCTCCTCATGACCCTGGAAATGGGCAAGCCGCTGGCCGAAGCCCGTGGCGAAGTGACTTACGGTGCTGAGTTCCTGCGCTGGTTCTCGGAAGAAGCTGTCCGCGTGTCCGGCCGCTACTCCGCCGCGCCGGACGGCAAGAACCGCCTGCTCGTCCAGAAGAAGCCGGTTGGCCCCTGCCTGCTGATCACCCCGTGGAACTTCCCGCTGGCCATGGCCACCCGTAAAGTTGCCCCGGCTGTCGCTGCCGGTTGCACCATGGTCCTCAAGCCTGCCAACCTCACCCCGCTGACCAGCCTGCTGTTCGCCCAGGTCATGCAGGAAGCCGGTCTTCCGGCTGGCGTCCTGAACGTCATCCAGACTTCCACGGCCGGCGCCGTTACCGGCCCGTTGATCAAGGACGACCGCCTCCGCAAGATCTCCTTCACCGGCTCCACCCCGGTGGGCCAGGCCCTCATCCGTGAAGCTGCTGACAAGGTCCTGCGCACGTCCATGGAACTGGGCGGCAACGCGCCGTTCGTCGTGTTCGAAGACGCCGACCTGGACAAGGCTGTTGAAGGAGCCCTCGCTGCCAAGATGCGCAACATGGGAGAGGCCTGCACCGCCGCCAACCGCTTCATTGTGCACGAGTCCATTGCAGACGCTTTCGCGGAGAAGTTTGCCGCCAAGATCGGCTCGCTCACCACCGCCCGCGGCACCGAGCCCGAGTCCAAGGTCGGCCCCCTGATCGACGGCAAAGCACGCGACGGCGTTCACGCCTTGGTCAGCGAGGCCGTTGAAGGTGGCGCCGAGGCAGTCACCGGTGGTGCCGCCGTCGACGGTCCCGGTTACTTCTACAAGCCCACCGTGCTGAAGAACGTCGCCGAGGACGCCCGCATCCTCAAGGAAGAGATCTTCGGACCGGTAGCCCCGATCATCACCTTCTCCTCCGAAGATGACGCCGTTCGCCTGGCCAACAACACGGAGTACGGTCTGGTGGCCTACGTCTTCACCAAGGACCTGAACCGCGGCCTGCGCATCAGCGAACGGATCGAGACCGGCATGCTGGGCCTCAACGCCGGCGTCATCTCCAATGCCGCCGCTCCGTTCGGTGGCGTCAAGCAGTCGGGCCTCGGTCGCGAAGGTGGCTCCGAAGGCATCGAAGAGTACCTCTACACCCAGTACGTAGGTATCGCGGACCCGTACGCCGACTAGGCTGCGCAGGATCCCGTCCGCCGCTCTCGCAACAAGAACGGTTGACACCCACAGGGCCCGGCCCGGAACCACAAGTTCCTGGCCGGGCCCTGTGCCGTTGGCGCTCATGCGGCGTTGGGGCTGTTGCCTTAGCGACGCTGGGGGAGAACCTCACGCAGGGACCGCCAGCCGCGGACAACCGCCCACGCCACGCCTTTGCCCAGACTGCCCAACGCCCTGAACGGCGAACCCAAGGCCCGGCCCCAGCGGCGCATCATCGACGGCGGAAGCCAGTCCGCGCGGAACCGCACCAACCAGCGTGCATTGTTCCGTAACGACTCACGCACGACGGCGATGCGGGGCGACGCCGGCGGGGCCGCCACCGCAAGGCGGCCATAACGAAGCCGCTCGTAGTCCGCGGTGAGGGACGCGACTGCGGTGTGAGCGGCGTCGTCGAGTCCTCCCGACTCTCCCAACGCGGCACTGGAACGCAGCCTTGCGGAGAAGTGCCGGGGCGTCTCGCTGGGCGTCGAGGGCATGCCGTAGTCGGTGGCAAGGTCCTGCAGCTCGGCCCATGCCAGGTCCGGTCCGGGATCCTTGTAACCTGGCGGCAGTACGCCAGTGTCATCCGGGGGCTTGGTGTTCAGCCGGCGCCGCCTGAGAACGGCCCTGCTGAGCCTGGGCGAGCACAGGAAGCCGAGCAGAAGCACCACCCCGGCCGCCGCGGCACCGATCACCGGGAGGGGGCTGACATTGCGCGAGCCGGCTGCCGGCGCCCCGACATCGGGCACGGGGAGCGGTGCTGTAGCCACCGGGGCGGGGGTGGTCAGGGGCTCCTTCTCGTCGGTATTGGTGCTGAGGTTGCCGGTGACGGAGTTTTCCGTTGCGTAGTCAGGGACAACGCCACGGGACGGGGTCGGCTCAAACGGAACCCAGCCGAGGCCTTCGAAGTAGAGCTCCGGCCAGGCGTGTGCGTCCCGGGCGTCGACCTCGTACTCGGGGAACGAGCCCTGTCCCACCAAAGCAACCGATTCACCGGTGAGGCGGCCGGGGGCGTAGCCGACAGCGATCCGGCTCGGAATGCCTTCGGTCCGTGCCATGACCGCCATGGCTGAGGAGAAGTGCACGCAGTAGCCGCTCTTGACCGTCAGGAAATCGGCCAGGACGGAGAGGCCATTTCCGTCGTAGCCGTTCTGCACGGGGGCTTGCAATGAATAGGTAAAGGCGCCCGAACGCAGGTACTTCTGGATGGCCAGGGCTTTGGCGTAGTTGTTGTTGCCTGCCGGCGCCGTGACCGAGTCCGCCGTTTGCCGCACGATGTCGGGCAGGTTGGCGGGGATCCGGAGGAAATCGTCGGAGATGGATCGCGGCGGTGCCGTGGCTTGGGTCAGGGCTGCCGCGGTAAGCTTCGGCGCTGCTGAGAAGACCACGTAGCGTTGCGCACGCGTTGTCGTCTCCGTACTCATGATGCTCAGCGTGTTCGGATCCCAGGTCCACTGTCCGTTGAGACCGTTGACTGAGGCCGGGGCGAAGGGCGCGGGGAGGTAAGGACTGGTGAACAGGCCGGCATTGACGGAGGTCACGGCGTTGACCACCTGGCCCTGGACCGCGTAACCGGTCTCAATCCTGTCCGCCCCTGCACGGCGCTCGGCCACACGGTCATTGGGCGCCCAGGTTTCGCCGTCGAAGTTGTCGATCGTGACGGACCTCAGATAGAGCGGCGTCGTGGAGCTTGTTGCATAGGTGATTCTGCCGGACCCTGTCGGGCTGCGGAGACTGTTGCCCAAGGTGATCATCGGATTGAGCCCGTTGGCGGTACCCCAGGGACTGAGCCGCGAACCTTGGGGGAACGTGCCCGTTTCGAACCCGGGGATGGCAAGGGGCGCCACCATTGTCAGGGCAAGCGCCAGCCCGCCGGTGACCAACGAGCGCCTGAATTGTCCAGGACCCCGCCCCGTTCCCGACTGCAAACGGGCATCCGGGGCGAACCAGTGGCTGCATCCGAGAATCAGGAGATACCCCACTGCCGCGCCGAGGAATCCGGCAACACCCACGCTTTGGGGTTTGATCGTTGCCGGAACCACCATGATGGCCAGGATCCCGATGCCACTGGCGGCCGGCATCGAAAGCGGCACCGCCAATGCGTCGATGAGGATCACCAGCAGTCCAAGGCAGGCGCACATGACAAAAACGATCCCGGCGTTTGGCGCGACCGGCGCACTCTCGGAGACGACGGTCTCCGCGGCCCGCTTGATATGACGTCCGACGGCGGTGAAGGTTGCCGGAGTGGGGATAAAGCCAGCCAGGCTCTCCTGGCGGCAGAACGTGAAGCTGAGAATGGCCGCCAATGACACAAAGGACCCCAGAGTGGCCAGCAGCGGCTGGGCCCGGAGGGACCGAAGCGCTGCGAGCGTCACGGAGACCACCAGGACCGTGGTCATCAATGGCATGAACCATGCCCAGCCCCTGAGGACGCCATTGAGCGACAAAGCGGCACCCAGCACTGCCACGGCGATGGAACCGGCCATAATCCACGGGTAGGCGCCGGGGCCGGCACGACGCGGCCGGGGTTGCGCGCCGGGCGGCTTTGGGCGGGAAGTTCCGCCGGCAGGGCTCGGTGGTTGGCTGCCGCGGTGGGAGGTGGTGGTCATCGCGGTACCGCCGCTCCACGCCGGACATCCATGGCAGCACCCGCGGCTGCGACGATTCCGCCTTCGTCAAAGGCGGACCAGGCAGATGCCAGCTGGGATTTGGCTGTCACGGGGGCGACCCTCCAGCCGGCGCGACGCAGGATCTCCAGTGCATCCGCATTGCTTCGAGAGGGGTCGCTGATGACCAGGGCGAAGGCGTTGGCTCCGTACGCTGCAGCCGGAGCCAACGCCCTGGCCTCAGCGGGAGTCAGAGCGCCCAGCAAGGCCAGCAGGGGTCCACGCAAACGGTGCGCCGCCAGCTTGTCCATGAGGCGGTCATCGAAGACTGAGTCCGGGGCGTCGGTGGATGCTTGGCCTGTCCGGGCATCACGGTGATCGGACCCTCGGTGATCGGACCCTCGGTGATCGGACCTGACCTGGTCAGCCCGGTGATGCTCCGAGCGGACGTGCCTGGGACCGCTGAGCTCGATGGCGGCCAGCCCCTCCGCAATTGCCTGCAGGCCGCCTGCGCCGGAGAACTCTTCGGCGTCGGGATCCGGTGCCGAGCGGGACCGGAGGAACGCGGGGCCGCCAAAGGCATCAAGAAGCCGCAAGGAATAGTTCCGCTCCGACAGATGCGCGGCCACAGACATAGCGGCAGTCACGATCCATTCAAAATCAGGGCTCGTGACCAGGTCCGAGTCTTCGTCATGGGCACCGAAAACAGACCCTGCGCCGGCGGCAAACGCCGAAAAGCGCTGATCCAGGATGAGGGTGGCCTCAGGAGTTGTCACGGACTCCTCCTGGCGGACCATGAGCTGACCATGTCGTGCCGTGGCCGCCCAGTGCACGCGCCGCATGGGGTCCCCGTGCCGGTATTCACGGGTCATGATGTCATCGTCGCTGGGGTTGGCGCGGATGCGTGTCGCCGTCACGCCGTCGTTCCCCCGCGCCCCGGCCAGGCCGGTGACCGGAAGTTCGACGGCGGCCGGCGTCACGGTGAGGAGGTCGCCGTCGTCAATTGAATGGCTTCTCAGGGAGAGGCCGAAGGGATCACTGAACTCGGCGGTCACCGGACCGATGCGGAACTGCCCCCGCTTACCGGAGCGAAGATGGTATTCGTAACGGCTCGTGCCGCCGGAGGCGGAGCGGGCCGGGAAACGGAAGGCGGGAGGCTCGCCGAAACGGGGAGGCAACTGCTCCTCCATGATCACGTGTCCCGTGGAAAAGTTCGTCCGCGCAACCGCTAGCCGGACAGTGGTGGTGCTGGAGGTTTCCACAGTGGAGGGATTGAACTCCCGGTACACCTGGAACTTGGGTTTCAGAACCCGGACACCGGCAAGGGCAACCAAGGGGAGCAGGAGCAGGAGGACTGCCAGGGAGAGCAGATCCCGCCGGCCCATGACATAGGCGGAGCCCAGGGAAATCGCGCCCGCGGCCAAAAGGCCCCAGCCCCGCGTAGTGAACAGGTGCTTGGGAAGCCGGTCCATGAGTGCCATCGCGATGCCTCCTAAACGGCGTGGCGGTCCCTGCGCCACGCGCCCGGCGGTTCCTGGGCAACCGGAAGGGATGCCAGGATTCCGCGCAGGACGGTTTGGGGAGTGTCGCCGGAACTGGCCGCCTTCCGGTCCAGGATGATCCGGTGGGCGAGCACGGACTCCGCAACATCCACCACGTCATCCGGAAGGACAAAATCGCGGCCATCCAAGGCAGCTGTGGCCTTTGCAGCACGCAACAGTTGCAGGAGCGACCGGGGACTGGCGCCGAGACGAAGGCGGGCGCTGTCGCGGGTGGCCCTTCCGATGGCCACCGTATATTCCTTGATGGCGGTGGACACGTGGACCTGTTGGACCGTAGCGATCATGGCGGCGACATCAGCGGCTGTGACCACCGGGGTCACCTTGACCAGGGGAGAGGCGGCCTGGTGGGTTTCGAGCATCTCGATTTCAGCGTCCTTATCGGGGTAGCCCATCGAAATCCTGGCCATGAAGCGGTCGCGTTGTGCTTCGGGCAACGGATAGGTGCCCTCCATCTCGATCGGATTCTGGGTAGCCACTACCATGAACGGGGAGCCCAACTGGTAGGAATGGCCATCCACAGTGACCTGATGCTCTTCCATGCATTCCAGCAGAGCAGACTGGGTTTTGGCCGACGCCCGGTTGATCTCATCGCCGATGACGATGTTCGCGAACACGGCTCCCGGACGGAATTCGAACTGCCGGGATGACTGGTTATAGATCGATACGCCGGTGACGTCCGAAGGCAGGAGGTCCGGAGTGAACTGGATGCGGGAGACCGTACAGTCCACGGTGCGGGCCAGCGTCTTTGCCAGCAGCGTCTTCCCGACCCCCGGCACGTCCTCCAGCAGCAAATGCCCCTGCGCCAGCAGGACCGTCAGCGCCAGCTTGGCAGCATCGGCTTTTCCGTCAATGACTTTATTGATCGAGTCCAGGATGCGCTCACTGGCATCGTGGAACCTGTCCTGATCCATGACCTGCGGCCGGTGCCCGTTCAGTCCTGCGCCGTCCCGGCTGTCCCGGGGCAGCGAACTGTATGCCCCGCCCTGGAGGGGCGAAGATTCAACGGTGACTTGTCGCTTGGACTCCATGGATTGCCCTTCAGCCTTGGCCGCGGCACCGCCGGTGCTGGCCGCTTGTCCGTTCCAGACTACCCAGAGTTTGGCCGTCCCTGACATAGTGCTCCCGGAATTTATGTGCCAACTGGAATTTATCGGGCACAACAGGGGGACCGCAGTCCGATTAAGGTGGAGGCATGTGCAATTCCCTTGCTCCCGTCCCGTACCGTGCGTCACAGGAAGCCGAAGAAAAGCCGGATCCCCGACGGGAGTACCCGCCTGCCCCGGAGCCCTTGCCGGTGCCGGTGATGGACAACCACACGCACTTGGACTTCCGGCAAGGTCTGCTTGAGGTGTCAGTGCGGGACGCCATGGATTCCGCCGAGGCCGTGGGTGTGCAGGGAGCCGTCCAGGTTGGTTGTGACTTGGAGTCCTCGCGTTTCACCGTTCAGGCCGTGGAGGCCGACCCACGCCTGCTGGGTGCTGTGGCAATCCACCCCAACGATGCCCCCGTTTACGCGGGGCGCGGTGAGTTGGAATCGGCGCTCGCGGAGATCGAGGACCTCGCATCGCACCCCAGGATCCGCGCCATCGGCGAAACAGGACTGGATTTCTTCCGCACCCACGGGGAAGGCCTGGCCCATCAGCGCTACTCCTTCCGGCGCCACATCGACATCGCCAAGCGGCTGGGGCTGACCCTGCAGATCCACGACCGCGATGCCCACGACGACGTAGTCCAGGTGCTCCGGGAAGAAGGTGCCCCCGAACGCGTGGTGTTCCATTGCTTCTCCGGCGACGAGGAACTGGCCCGGATCTGCAACCACAACGGTTGGTACATGTCGTTCGCCGGAACCATGACGTTCAAGAATGCCGGCAACCTGCGGTCTGCCCTGGCCATCGCCGAACCTGGCCGGATCCTGGTGGAAACGGACTCGCCGTTCCTCACGCCGCACCCCCACCGAGGACGCCCCAACGCGAGCTACATGGTTCCGTACACGGTTCGGTCCATGGCTGAAGTGACAGAAAATGACTTGGCAGAACTCTGTTCGCGGTTGGCCGAAAATACGCTGGAAGCCTACGGTTCCTGGGCGTAAATGGAGCCCTTTCCTCCACCGGAGGCGGCCCTCTCATGGATACCCGGTATGCAGAAGTCTTGGCCCGTTTATAACAGATCGGTTACTGTGTTAAACAAGTAGCCGGGGTCGGGGAAGGCCTTCGGACAACTGGCCCCGTTAAGTCCGGGCCCATCAGTTGAATGTTTTTGGCGGCGCAGATGCCGGCAGCAAGAGTGGGACCAGGCAGTTTTGTCTGGCCCCTCGGTTTTGCGGCTGGCATTATTTCTGTGCTTTTCCCCGTGCCCGGATGGTCTGAGAGTTATGGGCAATCGTGATCAAGTTCTTCACAACGGATGGCAAGTTCAGCTTCCTCAAAGTCGGTGCCCAGTTGCTGGTAGTCGCAGCGCTGGTGGTCGGTGTGGTCGCCTTCGTCGGCAACAACAAGACCGTCACCCTCAACGTTGACGGAAAAGTGAGCTCCATCCAGACCTTCGGCGGCACCGTTGATGAAGTAGTCAGGGCAGCCAAGGTCGAGTTGAAGGACGCAGACCGCGTTTCACCGGCTCTGGACGCGCGGGTCGATAACGGTTCCGTGGTGAACATCAACCTCGCCAAGGCCGTGTCCATCGAGCTGGACGGTGCCCGAAAGACTGTCAACACCACCGCCTCCGACGTCGCCGGCCTGGTTAGTGAACTGGGAGTCGCAAGCTCCTCGCAGGTCTCCCAGCCGAAGGAAGCTGCCCTGGAAGTCACGGGTTCCTTCGTCTCGATTTCGACCCCCAAGACCATCAGCGTGGTAGCTGACGGCAAGAGCACCAGCACCACCACGACGGCGACCGATGTCGCCAGCGTCTTGAAGGACGCCGGCATCACTGTTGGCACCAACGACCGCCTCTCCCAGCCAGGTAACGCCCCGGTCATCCAGGACATGGTGATCAAGGTTTCCCGCGTGGACACCAGCAAGACCGCCGAGGCCACTGAAGAAGTACCTTTCGACAGCGTTAAGACTGAAAGTGCCGATCTCTTCAAGGGCGAAGAAAAGGTTACGCAAGCAGGCGTCGCAGGTTCCCTGGTCAAGACCTTCAAGCTGGTTCTCGTCGATGGCCGCGAAGCATCGCGAACACTGGTCTCCAGCAACGTGGCCACCCCGCCTGTGGCCGAAAAGATCAGCGTAGGCACCAAGGCCCGTCCGGCTGCCACTCCCGCAGCTGCTGCAGCTCCGGTAGCGAGCGGACCCACCGGCGCCCCGAACGAAGCCATGTGGGACAGGATCGCCCAGTGCGAGTCCGGTGGAAACTGGGCCATCAACACCGGTAATGGCTACTACGGTGGTCTGCAGTTCTCCGGCCCCACCTGGCTTGCCAACGGCGGTGGCGCGTACGCTCCCACGGCCAACCTGGCCACGAAGGCCCAGCAAATCGAAATCGCCAACCGCCTCTACGCCAAGAACGGCCTCAGCGACTGGGGCTGCGCCCACGCAGCGTGACCCCGGACAGGCGATACGATACCTAGGTGACTGAACCGAATTCCGAACCCGCCGCCGTCGCGCCTTTGTTGGGCGCCACAGACATCCGGCGGCTCGCCGAAGAAATCGGTGTACGCCCCACGAAAACATTGGGGCAGAACTTTGTGATCGATGGCAACACCATTCGAAGGATCGTCTCGGCGGCCGGCATTGACGCTGACGAGACTGTCCTTGAGGTAGGGCCTGGACTGGGCTCCCTGACCTTGGGGCTCTTGGATGCCGCCAAGACTGTTGTGGCGGTGGAGATCGACCCCGTCCTGGCTGAAAAGCTGCCCGAGACGGTTAGGTCCTGGCGCCCCGAGGCCACGGACAACTTCCACCTGGTCCTCTCCGACGCCATGAAAGTGACGGAACTTCCGGTTGCCCCTACGGCGTTGGTGGCCAATCTGCCCTACAACGTGGCTGTGCCCGTGGTCCTGCACCTGCTCCAGCATTTCCCCAGCCTTCAACACGGCCTGGTCATGGTCCAGGACGAGGTTGCCGACCGCCTTGCCGCCACCCCGGGGTCCAAGATCTACGGCGTTCCCTCGGTCAAAGCGGCCTGGTACGGTCACATGCGCAAGGCCGGTGTCATCGGGATGAACGTGTTTTGGCCGGCGCCGAAAATCCATTCCGGACTCGTCGCCTTCACCCGGCATGAACCTCCCGCCACGCACGCCACCCGCGAGCAGGTCTTTGCGGTCATCGATGCGGCCTTCGCCCAGCGCAGGAAGACCCTCCGCGCGGCCTTGGCAGGGTGGGCGGGAAGCGCCGCCGAGGCCGAACGGTGCCTGGTGGCTGCCGGAGTCGACCCCACAGCACGCGGCGAGGTCCTGGACATCTCCGCCTATGTCAGGATTGCCGAAGCCCGCCACCCCGTGGGCGCATGAATCCGGGAACCCGTAAGCCCGGCATCCTCCCTTTTGCGGGGGACAGGTTCCATCCCCGGACAGTCCGTGTCAAAGCGCCAGGGAAAGTCAACGTCTCCTTGAGCGTTGGACCGCTCAGGGCCGATGGCTACCACTCCGTGGCGAGCGTCTACCTGGCGGTGTCCCTGTATGAGGAAGTAGCTGCCACCAGCACGGAAACGCCGGGAATCACCGTGAGCATCAGTCCGGACAGCACGCTGGACCTGGACGGTGTTGACATCCCGTTGGACGAACGAAACCTCGCGTACAAAGCTGCGGCGATCATGGCCGAGGTCTCCGAAAAGCCCACGGGTGTGCACCTGGAGATCACCAAGCGTGTCCCTGTCGCCGGCGGTATGGGTGGCGGTTCAGCGGATGCCGCGGCAACACTTCTGGCCTGCGACGCCCTGTGGGACAGCGGCCTGTCGCGCGAGGAGCTCGCGCACTTGGCGGCCGAGCTGGGCGCGGACGTGCCGTTCTCGCTCCTGGGAGGCACCGCCGTCGGACTTGGGGTGGGCGACAAACTCTCGCCCGCCCTGGCAAAAGCCCAGATGGACTGGGTCCTCGTGTTCGCCGACTACGGACTGTCCACTCCGGACGTGTTCCGAACCCTGGATGGGCTGCGCGATTCTGAAGGCGTGGACGTTCCCGAGCCGGTGGACGTGGATCCCACCATTTTGCAGGCCCTGCGCAACGGGGATCCGGAGACCCTCAGCCGGGTACTCATCAATGACCTTCAACGGGCGTCGATCACCCTGGCGCCGCAGCTTCGCGACACCATCGGACTGGGTGAAGCACGCGGTGCCTTGGCGGGCATGGTGTCAGGCTCCGGGCCTACGATCGCGCTGCTCGCGCGGGACTCCGTGTCGGCCAGTGTCCTTGCTGAGGAGCTGACCCATCGGGGCCACATCGCCGTCGCGGTTCACGGACCTGTTCATGGGGCACGGATCATCTCCGATACGCTCCTCTAATACCCCTGTTGTTACCCTGTACCTCCGCATTCCAGCAGTAGAAAGTAGTACCCATTGGCCCACCTGCTCGGCGGCGAAAACCTCACCGTTTCGTTCGCGACCCGCACTGTCCTCGACGGCGTCACCCTTGGTTTGGAGGATGGCGACCGGATTGGCATGGTGGGCCGCAACGGTGACGGCAAATCCACGCTCATGCGGCTGCTCGCCATGCGCTCAACACCTGATTCAGGCCGGGTCACCAAGCGCGGTGACGTTACCGCGGGCTATCTGGACCAAGCGGACGTACTCGACGGCGACCTGACCGTCGGCGCCGCCATCGTTGGCGACCGCGCAGACCACGAATGGGCTGCCAACCCCAAGATCCGTGAGGTCATGGGGGGACTGGTGGGCGATGTCGACTGGCACGCCAACGTCCATTCATTGTCAGGCGGACAGAAGCGGCGCGTTGCCCTGGCGAAGCTCCTGATCGAAGACCACGACGTCATCATGCTGGACGAGCCCACCAACCACCTCGACGTCGAAGGCGTGGCCTGGCTGGCGCGTCACCTCAAATCACGCTGGCGTGCCAACCAGGGTGCGTTCCTGGTGGTCACCCACGACCGTTGGTTCCTTGATGAGGTCTGCAACTACACCTGGGAAGTCCACGACGCCATGGTGGACATGTTCGACGGCGGTTACGCCGCCTACGTTCTGGCCCGCGCCGAGCGTGACCGCATGGCTGCCGTCGTCGAAAACAAGCGCCAGCAGCTCGTCAAGAAGGAACTCGCCTGGCTGCGGCGCGGTGCGCCTGCCCGGACGGCAAAGCCGAAATTCCGTATCGAAGCTGCCAACGACCTCATTGCGGATGTACCTGAGCCCCGGGATTCGGTGGCTTTGAGCAAGATGGCGACAGCGCGTTTGGGCAAGGACGTGCTGGACCTTGAAAACGTGACCCTGGACTTCCAAGGCGGCGAGTCCGGGCAGAAGCTCTTTGACAACATCACCCTGCGTTTGGCGCCGGGGGAGCGCCTCGGGCTGGTTGGCGTCAATGGCGCCGGTAAGTCCACCCTTCTGAAGCTGCTCAACGGGGAGATCCAGCCGACGTCGGGCAAAGTGAAGCGGGGCAAGACGGTGGTTACTGCCGTCCTGACGCAGGACGTGAAGGAGCTCGACGAAGTTTCTGACCTGCGGGTCATCGAAGTCATCGAACGCGAAAAGCGGTCCTTCAGCGTTGGCGGCAAGGAATTCACCGCCGGCCAGCTGGTTGAGCAACTCGGTTTCACCAAGGAAAAGCAGTGGACGCCGGTTCCGGACCTCTCAGGTGGTGAACGACGCCGGCTCCAGCTGCTTCGCCTGCTGGTGGGGGAGCCGAACGTCCTCATGCTCGACGAGCCCACGAACGACCTCGACACCGACACCCTTGCCGCTGTTGAGGATGTTCTTGACGGCTGGCCCGGGACGCTGGTTGTGGTCAGCCACGACCGGTACCTCCTGGAGCGGGTCACCGACAACCAGATGGCGTTGCTGGGCGACGGAAAGCTCCGCGGGCTGCCCGGCGGTGTGGATCAGTATCTTGAGCTGCGCGAGGCGGCACTGGCGTCCGGCGCAGTGCTGGGTGGCTCCACGGCTCCGACGGCCGCCAGTGGAGCGGCAGGCACCAGCTCAGCTGCGCAGTCCGGAGCCAGCGAGGCCGAGAAGCGGGAAGCCCGGAAGGACCTCAACAGGATCGACCGGCAACTTGGGAAGCTGGCGCAGCAGGAGGAGAAGCTCCACACCCAGATGGCAGCGAAGTCCGAATCCGGCGACTTTGATGCCTTGAGCGAACTCAACGTCAAGCTTCGGGAGTTGCTCGACGAGAAAGAGGGACTCGAACTGGAGTGGCTCGAAGCCGCCGAGGTCCTGGGCGAGTAGTACCAGCCCTCGCTCACGTCCCCCGGGTTTGGTGTGGACGCTCGCTCACGTCCCCCGGGTTTGCGCCTCGGGTTCGTAGCCGATCAGCCAATGCAGGCCGTATCGGTCGATGACCTGTCCATCCGAGGCGCCCCACGGCTTGGGTGTCAACGGGTCCACGATCCGGCCGCCGTCGGCGAGCTTGTCGAACCATTCGTGCAGAAGCGGAGGTTCCGTGGCGCCGAGGAGGGAGAGCATCGCGCCCTCCATGCGAACCGCTTTTTCACCGCTGGCGGCATCGGAACCCATCAACGCCACGACGCCGTTGAGAACACCGTGCGCGATGGCATCCGAAGGCCCGTCGTCGCGGCCGAAATCCGCGTAGGAGTGTAACGATAGTGCGCCTCCAAAGACGTCCGCGTAAAAGCTGAGGGCCTCGCGCGCCGTGCCAGGAAAGCTGAGGTAGAGCTGGGGTGCTGTCATGCGCACATCCTACTCATGCCGGAAATTGCACCAGGTGAAGTGGGTGGGTTGAGAGTGAGGGTTGGGGTGAAGTGGGTGTGCGAAGGAGGGTCAGCCCTCCGAACGCAGCTCTGGTTCCTTCTGCAGACCGGTCAATCCGTTCCAGGCAAGGTTGACCAAGTGTGCAGCTACAGCGCGCTTGTCGGGCTCACGGCTGTCGAGCCACCACTGGCCGGTCATGGCAACCATGCCTACAAGCATCTGGGCGTACATGGCGCCGTCGGCCGCACTGAAGCCCCGGCGGGCGAATTCGTCCGAGAGAAGGTGCTCCACGCGGGCGGTGACATGGGAAAGCAGGGTGGAGAAGGCGCCTTCGGGCTGTGAAGGCGGCGCATCGCGCATGAGGATCCGGAAGCCGTCAGTGCGGTCCTCAATGTAGCCCAGGAGGGCCAATGCCGCGCGTTCCACCAGGACCCGTGGCTTCGCCTCGGTGCTGAGGGCCTCCGTAATGGAGTCCAGCAGGATGTGGAATTCGGTATCCACGACCTGCCGGTACAGGCCTTCCTTGGAACCAAAGTGTTCGTAGATCACTGGCTTGGAAACACCGGCCGACGCGGCGATTTCCTCGATGGTGGTGCCGTCCAGGCCCCGGGCTGAGAACAACGCCCTGCCAATGCTGATCAACTGTGACTTGCGTTGCTGACCGGTCATCCGGACCCGCACCTGCTGGCCGTTGGAAGCGTGGTCCAACGGGGCGGACGTGGCCCCAGGCCGGGAAAGTTCAGTGCGCTTGCTCACCTGACCATCATGCCGCAGATGCCTCGCCGAGCGGGTGAAGGCACCGTGCGATGGTGCGTCGCGAAGGGTTTGCCAGGCGGCCAAGTCGCGAAGCATGCAATGGTCATGGCAAACTAGTTTCTTGTGTGTGGAACCCGGGACTCCGGGAGACCCTCCGGGCCGCTGGTCCGAAGGAGGAGCCACGCACGGTCCGCTCTGGTGTAACGGCAGCACCCCGGCCTTTGGAGCCGTGGAGTATAGGTTCGAATCCTATGGGCGGAACGGTCGGAAAACGCGCTCCTTCTCTGTACCTGTGACGGCTCTAACGGTGCCTGGGTCCATTGTTGGATGGCAGCAATCCGAAGCCGGGTTACCCGGGACATACAGAGCAAGGAGAGCCAGTACGTGAGCCCCGAAACCAACGGTCCCGCAGCGGTGATCGTCTTGGCCGCAGGCGCCGGAACGCGCATGAAGTCGCGCACTCCCAAGATCCTCCACGAAATCGGCGGCCGTTCAATGGTTGGCCACGCTCTGCTCGCAGCCCGCGCCATCAACCCCGCCAAGCTCGCGCTGGTTGTGCGCCACGAGCGTGACCGGGTGGCCGGGCACGTCTCGGCACTGGACCCCGAAGCGCTGATCGTAGACCAGGACGAGATCCCCGGCACCGGACGCGCGGTGGAAGTGGCTTTGAACGCGCTCGACGCCGAAGCCCCCCTGACCGGCACAGTCGTGGTCACGTACGGCGATGTTCCCCTCCTGACCGGTGAACTGCTGGCCGAACTGGTTGCGACCCACGAGTCCGAAGCCAACGCCGTAACGGTCCTCACTGCGGTCCTGGACGATGCCTCGGGCTATGGCAGGATCCTGCGTGCCGAAGACGGCACCGTGACCGGCATCCGGGAACACAAGGACGCAAGCGACGCTGAGCGCAGCATCCGCGAAGTCAATTCCGGTATCTACGCCTTCGACGCCGCCGTCCTGCGCAAAGCACTCGAAAGCGTCACCACGGACAACGCCCAGGGTGAGATGTACCTCACCGATGTCCTCGGACTGGCGCGCGACGCCGGAGGCCGGGTCGCCGCCGTCGTGACTGAAGACCGCTGGCAGGTTGAGGGCGCCAACGACCGCATTCAGCTTTCGGCGCTCGGCGCCGAACACAACCGCCGCATCATCGAAGCCTGGATGCGCGCTGGCGTGACCGTGGTGGACCCGTCCACCACCTGGATCGATTCCACCGTCACCCTTGACGAGGACGTCCGCCTCCTGCCCAATACGCAACTGCATGGCTCCACCACCGTGGCGAGGGACGCCGTCGTCGGACCTGACACGACCCTGACCGACGTGAAGGTCGGCGAAGGCGCGAAGGTGATCCGCACGCACGGCTCCGGTTCCACCATCGGCGCCAAGGCAAGCGTGGGTCCCTTCACCTACCTCCGGCCGGGCACGGTCCTGGGGGAGACGGGCAAGATCGGTGCGTTCTACGAGACCAAGAACGTGACCATCGGCCGGGGCTCGAAGCTCTCCCACCTGGGATACGCCGGCGACGCCGAAATCGGCGAAGACACCAACATCGGTTGCGGAAACATCACCGCAAATTACGACGGCGAGAAGAAGCACCGCACGGTGATCGGCTCGGGCGTCCGCACAGGTTCGAACACGGTCTTCGTCGCTCCCGTCACCGTTGGCGACGGCGCCTACAGCGGTGCCGGGGCGGTAATCCGCAAGGATGTTCCCGCCGGTGCCCTTGCCGTCAGCCTGGCCGCCCAGCGCAACGCCGAAGGTTGGGTCATCGCCAACCGTCCGGGCAGCGGCTCCGCCAAGCTGGCCGAAGCAGCGCAAGAGCTGACCTCCACCTCCACGTCCCCACAATCCCCGGCAACCACAGAAGAAGGCAATCAGGCATGAGCGAAATTACCGCACACGGCGAGAAGAAACTGATTCTCGCCGCCGGAAGGGCGCATCCGGAGCTGGCGCAGGAAATCGCGAAGGAGCTGGAGACCGAGCTCCTGCCCATCGACGCCTACGACTTCGCCAACGGTGAGATCTACGTCCGTTCGGCCGAGAGCGTGCGAGGCACTGATGCCTTCGTCATCCAGGCCCACCCGGCACCGCTGAACAACTGGCTGATGGAGCAGTTGATCATGATCGACTCCCTCAAGCGCGCCTCCGCCAAGAGGATCACGGTCGTTTCCCCGTTCTACCCCTACTCGCGCCAGGACAAGAAGGGCCGCGGCCGCGAGCCCATCTCCGCCCGCCTGGTTGCCGACCTCTACAAGACCGCAGGTGCGGACCGCATCATGTCCGTGGACCTGCACACCTCGCAGATCCAGGGCTTCTTCGATGGTCCCGTCGACCACCTGATGGCCATCCCGCTGCTGGCTGACTACATCCGCACCAAGGTTGAAGCCGACAACATTACGGTGGTTTCCCCTGATACCGGCCGTGTCCGCGTTGCCGAGCAGTGGGCCGAACGCCTGGGCGGTGCCCCGCTGGCGTTCGTGCACAAGAGCCGCGACCTCACTGTGCCCAACCAGGCCGTCTCCAAGACTGTTGTGGGCCAGGTCGAAGGCCGCACCTGTGTGCTGATTGACGACATGATCGACACCGGTGGAACCATCTCCGGCGCCGTCCAGGTCCTGAAGAACGCCGGTGCCAAGGACGTCATCATCGCCTGCACCCACGCTGTCTTCTCCGACCCCGCAGCGCAGCGTCTCGCTGATTCGGGTGCCCGCGAAGTTGTTGTCACCAACACGCTGCCGATCCCGGCGGAGAAGCGTTTCCCGTCGCTCACCGTGTTGTCGATCGCGCCTTTGATTGCGCGCGCCATCCGCGAAGTGTTCGACGACGGTTCGGTCACCAGCCTGTTCGACGGCAAGGCCTGACTCCAGCTGAGCTGAGACGGGCCATCCGCCGCCTCCGGGCGTGCGGGTGGCTCGTTTTTTGCACCCGTTTTCTCCGAATGCAGGCAGCGCTGGTAGACTCTTGGGGATACCTTGGCGAGGGAGAGCACATCCGGCCCACGTTTCGTGGACCAGGGTTGCGGGTCTCCGTTATCGACTGGGTCTGCATCTCCTTCAACACAGGCGGAACGGCTGCACGCGGCCGTGCTCAGCCGGGCGTCGAAGGTCTCCAGACCTCCGCCCTTGCTGAAAGACCAGCCCGGCCCCGACCGGGCGCCACAGTAATCAAGGAGTACACATGTCTGAGCAGAAGCTCACCGCGGAACTGCGCACCGAATTCGGCAAGGGCTTCGCCCGCCGTGCACGCATGGCCGGCCAGATCCCCGCTGTCATCTACGGCCACGGCGCAGAGCCGCTCCACGTCAACCTGCCGGCAAAGGCCACCACGCTGGCTGTCCGCGTTTCCAACGCCCTCCTGGCAATCGACGTCGACGGCGAGCAGCACCTGACTCTGGTCAAGGACATCCAGCGCGATCCGGTAAAGCAGATCATCGAGCACGTTGACCTGCAGACCGTCCAGGCCGGCGAGAAGGTAACCGTTGACGTTGCCATCCACGTGAGCGGCGAAGTTGCTCCGGGCGCTGTCGCGACCCTCGAAGCAACCACCATCTCCCTGGAGGCCGAGGCAACCCACGTTCCCACCGCCGTCGAGGTTGACATCGAAGGCCGCCAGGCCGGCGAGAACGTCCATGCTTCGGACCTCGTCCTGCCCAAGGGTTCCACCCTGCTCGCCGACGCTGAGACCTTGGTTGTCCGCGTTGCCGAGGAAGCCGCAGCTGAAGAAGCCGAAGGCTCCGAAGAAGCAGCTGCCGAGTAGTCTTTGACTGCTTGAGGCTGATGCCTTTGAGGTGGCCGGGTCCCTTGGGGTCCGGCCACTTTCCTTTTCCATGACGCCACTATCGTCGCTGCGTCGCACAACGTTTCCTAGGATGGGACCATGACTGACACCTGGCTGATTGTCGGCCTCGGCAACCCCGGCGGTGAGTACAGCAACAACAGGCACAATGTGGGCCAGATGGTGCTGGATGAACTGGCCTCCCGCATGGGTGGGAAATTCAAGGCCCACAAAACGCGCGCCCAGGTAGTGGAAGGCCGCCTTGGTCTGGGCGGTCCGCGTGTGGTGCTCGCGAAACCGATGACCTACATGAATGTCTCCGGCGGTCCTGTGGCGGGGCTGTGCAAGTTCTTCGACATCGCTGCTGACCACGTCATTGCCGTCCATGATGAGATCGACATCCCATTTAACACAGTCAAGCTAAAAATCGGCGGTGGGGAGGGCGGCCACAACGGCCTCCGTGATATCTCCAAAGCCTTGGCAACAAGGGATTATTTGCGGGTCCGGGTCGGCGTGGGAAGGCCCCCGGGACGCATGGATACCGCTGACTACGTGTTGCGGGACTTCGCCACTGCGGAGAAGAAAGAACTCCCTTTCCTCCTGGACGAGGCTGCCGACGCGGTGGAACTGCTGATAGCCGAAGGCCTGCTGGCCGCCCAGCAGAAACACCACCCCGCCAAAGCTTGAGCAAATCTTGAGTAAAGCCTGATCAAAGACTGACTGCTTCGAGGAGCTCTAGGCCTACAAACTGTCGTCGCCCGCAGGTAGTGTGCATGTTACGCAGATGAGCGGTGGGGGACTATCGCGATTGTGTTAGCTAAGGATGCAGATGTCGGCGGAGTTGCTAAACAGGAGCGGTGGAGGCGCAGCGAGGGCTGCGGCTCCCGATCTCGTGGGCGGACCAAGCGACCGCCAGACATGGTCACTGCTGGCCCGGAGCCATGATCTGTCCAAAGCCGTCAAGTATCTTGACTCACCGGACTCTTATGGAGTGATCCTCACGGGCGAGAGGGGTATCGGCAAATCCGGCCTCGCCCGGGCTGTGGTGTCCTCCCTCGGCCCCAAGGTCCACAGCCTGCAGCTGCGCAATACGGTAGCGAACGGCCAAACCCCCTATGGGTGCCTCGGTTTCCTGCTGGCCCGCTTGCCCTCTGAGGCTGTTGGTTCCCCCACGGGCATCCTCCATGCCGTAACCAGCCTGATCAGGGCCGAAGCTGCGGGACGGGAAACCGTCTTCATTCTGGACAACGCAGGCGGCATGGATCCCATGAGCACGGGCGTTCTGCTGAACCTGATGTCCACGGGTACCGCCAAGGTGGTGGCTACGGTCCAGCGCGCCAGCGATCTGCCGGCGGATTTCCACCGGATGGTGCTGGACGGTGAACTGGGCGAGGTACACCTGAACACACTCAGCGAGGAACAAACAAAGCAGGTGCTGGGCTCAGTCCTGGGCCACTATGTCTCCACAACGCTGGCGGGCTCGTTACATGCGGCCGTCGGGGGCAACCCCATGCTGTTGCACGCGCTCCTGGAGGAGCAGCGCCACAGGGGCAACCTGGTCCTTAACGACTCCGTGTGGACCCTCCGTGACCGGATCACACTCGAGGGCGCCACGGTGGTGGAGGATTTCGTCCGGTCCAGACTGGCGCGCGAACCGCAGGCCAGCAGGACAGTGGTGGAAGTCCTGGCATGCGCGCAGCGCGCCACGCTGGTGGATCTCGCAGGCATCTTCGGGACGCAGGTCCTGGTGGAGATGGAGGAAACCGGCCTGCTCACGGTCGAGCGGGAGGCAGAGCATTGGGTCTGCCTCCGGGACCCCTATGTTGGCGAAGTAGTCCGCAGTTGGCTGAGTACGCGCCGCATGAGGGAACTGCGTGTGATGCTGCACGGTTCCGAAGAGCCCGAACCCAGCGGCCTGGCTCCGCAGGACCTGTTGAGCTACGCCGCCTGGATGCACGCCTGCGAGGATGAGCCCCAGCCGTCGCCGGCATTGGCTCTTGCCGCCGGACTTGCTGCCTTGGACGACTATGATCCCAACTTCGCCATCCAATGCACCGTGTCGTTGAACCCCGGGGATGCCGAGTGGGTGCAGGGCCAGCGGCTCAAAGCCGCTGCCTACCTCATGCTTGACCTGCCGTTGCATGCCGCCCAGGCACTGGACGAGATTTCCGAGGCACACATCGACGGACTGGATCCGCTGGAGTTCGCTGAAGTTGCGGCCGCCCAATGCCAGGCAATGACCTGGATTGATGGCCGGTCCGCCATGGTTCCCGGAGTCCTCTCGGAGGCCTTCGAAAGGCTCGAAACGATGGCCTCCGACTATCCGTCGGCAACAATGAACAGGGCCCGGAACCGGCTGCAGCTGTGCAACTACGAGTACAAGACATTTATGGGCGAGTACGCGTCCATGGTTGAGGACCTCGAAAAGGAGCTGGAGAAGGACTTCGCGGAGGACCGTGAGCATTGGCTTCGCTCGTCCTTTTTCCTGATCGAGGCCCGCTGCATACTGGGCCGGGAGATGGAGGCCCAGCAGCTTGCCCGGAACGTCTCACGGCATTTGGCGGACTCGGACAGGCCGGCCCAGCTGGAAGAGGCTTTCGCCAGGCATGCCTTCCTGGTCCTTTTGTTGTCCGGCCAGTGGCGCAAATGCATCGAATTGATGAGGCGTACTCCTTCAAGGCCCTCCCGCCTCCAGTACCGGGGTGCGCTCACTGAATTGGGCGCCGGCCTGGCGTATGCCTATGCAGGCAAGCCGGCCAGCGCCATCGAACCGCTGCGCTCCGCAGTTGCCCAGTTGGAGCTCCGGCCCGCCATGAACATGAACAAAGTGGCGTACGCTGCCACCGCCTTCGCGTATGCCCAATTGGGAAATTTCGTCGAGGCCGGCCGCTACCTGGACCTGTACAGGACCAGCAGGGGAGCCGGGATGTACTTCTCCGAATCGGTGGGGGTGTTCTGCGCCGAGATGGCAGGCAGGTGGATGGGCGACCCCGATGTGAAGGAGCGGCTGCTTGAGCGTGTCCACGACGACATTGAGCAGCGGCGCTACACGACGGCGGGCATCTGTCTCTTCGGGGCCACCGTGGAAGGCACTGATGAGGAGTACCGGCTGCTGGAGGACATTGCCGGCCGCCGTCAGGGACCGCTGGCCAAGATCTCCGGGGACCTCGCCCGTGGCTCCCTCAACAAGAGTTCCCGCAGTTTGTTGGAAGCCGCCGACGCCGCCGCGTCCCTTGATCTGCTGGTGGTGGAGGCGCGTTGCGTGGCCATGGCGTTGGACTTCGCACGGGATGCCGGGGAGACCACGACGGCGCGGACGGCCCAGCTGAGATTGGAACGCCTGGAGCATTCAGTCTCCGCGCTTCCCATCCAGCCAAGATCCGACGCGCCGGTATTGACCGAGCGGGAACGCCAAATTGCTAAACTCGCCGGAAAGGGTGTCAGCAACCGCGAAATCGCGATGGATATTGGGGTGTCTGTGCGAACTGTAGAAGGTCATTTGTACCAAGTGTTCACCAAGCTCGGTGTGTCGTCTCGGGGCGAGCTTAATGGGCTCCTGTGAGGTAGGGCGGGCGGCATCCACATTCTTCGTGCGGGCTGCCCATGCAGGCTGAGTACCTTGTAGGCCGGGACACCGATCTGGAACTGGCCTTGGAGATATTGCGTCAGGAAGGCGCCGGGGCCGTGCTGGTCGTGGCAGACGCCGGCATCGGCAAGACTGCGTTTTCTGATGAGCTGGCAGCCCGCCTGGCCTCGGAAATGGTGGTGATGCGGATCCACGGAAGCCCGGCGCTGTCCGCTGTGCCCTTTGGAGTCCTGGCACCTTACTTGCTGGATCTCCCTGTTGAGCAGGCCACCTCTCCGGTGGCGATCCTCCGCGAATTCTGGTCGCAGTTCGAGAAGAGGCGCGGCGGCGAGGGTGCGCGTCTCTTACTCGTGGTCGATGACGCCCACGATCTCGACGAAGGCAGCACCCAGATTCTGGCTGAACTGGTCACCGCGGGGTGGGCGCGGTTGGTGGCCACCAGCAGACCCAGGCCCGGTCTGCCGGCAGCACTGCTTCAACTCTGGTACGACGGCTTGGCCGAGCGTCTGGAGCTTCATCCCCTGGACAAGGACACATCAACCGAACTGGTAGAGAAGACGTTGGGCGGGACCGTTATGCCAAGTGCGGCAGACGTGCTGCACGCCCTGTCCGAAGGTAACCCGCTGCTGCTGCGATGCCTGCTTGACGACTCGCGGGCCGACGGGAACCTCGTACGGCGCAACGGAGTCTGGCTCTTGACCCGCGAGCCTTCCGGAAGCGGCGAAAACCTGGCTGAGGTTGTCAGGAACAGGGTGCTGCGGACCAGCGAGGCCGAGCGGGAGGCGATGTTTGTCATTGCCTTGTCCGAGCCCGTCCCTGCCGCTTTGCTGGACGCGGAGGTGGGCAGGGATACCGTACGGTCCTTGATGGACAACAGGCTGGTCATCCCCACGAACGGTGCCGGCAGTCCACTAAAAATGTGGCATCCCATGTACAGCGAGGCGCTCCGCCAGATCGTCTCGCCCGCCCGCAGCCTCCAGATCCGGCAACGGATGGTCCAACATCTTGCCGTGGAACCCACCACCGCTGAGGGTCTGCTCCGGACGGTGAGCTGGGCGCTGGACTGCGGTGCCGACGTCGACGACGAACTGCTGCTGCGGGCCGCGTTCCTGGCCGTCAAGCTCCTCCAGAACCCGTTGGCGCTTGCAGCTGCGGGCAAGGTCCGCTCCGAGGCACTGCGGCCGCGCGCCCGCGCGGTCATGGCGCTGGTCAGATATAACGACGGCGATTACAACAGTGCCGTGCGCCTGCTGGAGGAGGACAAAGGGTTCCTTGATGCTGATCCCATGGGACCGACAGGTGCGGGCCTGCTATGGGCGGCGGCCCGCTCGGCGCGAGGCGATTCGGCGTCGGATATCGCATCCGATGCCCGGACGGCGGCCAAATCGCTGACCGATGGGACTGCGCCCTCCAATGCCGCGTCCATGCAGGTCAAACGGCACGCCTGGACTGTGGAATTGGCCGCGCTGGCCCACGAGGGCCGTTACAGCGAACTTCGCGATGGCCTGGATTCGTTTGCCGAAGAGCTGCGGACGGATGAGCCCGACAGTGCCGTGAACCGGATCTTCCTGTTGGCCATGGAGTGCGAGCTGCTCACGATTGAGGGTCAGCCCGGGCATGCGCTCGAAGCAGGCCGTGAAGCGCTGGTCCTCCTCGATGAACATGGCGGGAACCTGCTGTATGTAGCGGATTTCGTCGTGGTCCGCTACGCCTTGGCCGCCCTGGAATCCGGGGACTGGAGTGCAGCCGATGCCGCCCTTGACCGCTACGCCGCCAGCTCGACCATGGGGCTGATCACCTTCGGGGGAGACATCCAGACACTCAAGGGCCTGGCCCTCGTGCGACAGGGTCGCACGGACCAGGCCATGGCGCTGCTGACTCCGGCCGTCGAGGCACTCCGGGTGAAGGACCCCCAGCTGCTCAGAAGCCTCGGACACGCCTTGGCGCTCTATGCGGCAGCCAAGTCCGGCAACACGTCGCTCGCGCAACGGTTGGCGGGCGAACAGGTCCCCGGGAGGGGCAACAGCTACGTTGAAGCGCTCGCTGGCCTTTTCGCCCTGGCCGGCCAGGAGCTTCTCAGCAAGGGGTCCGGACTGCAGAAGCTGCGGGAACTGCCGGAAGCCGGGGGCCTGCACGCGTTGCCGGGCTTGCTCCTGCAGAACCTGGTCCTGAGGACTGAGCTCGGGGACGCCGGTGCCACCGAATCCATTGAAGAAACCGCCGCCCGAATGACGGGAGCCTGGGCGGCAGGGTGGCAGTCACTGGCCTCAGCCCAGCTAAGCGGCGCGGGGCAAGGCTTCGTGAACGCAGGAAACCTCATGTCCGCGGCAGGGATGCCGGGACCGGCTGCGGCGGCGTTCGACAAAGCGGCCGCAACCTTCGATGCCGAAGGTAAACGCCCCGAAGCCCGACAGGCGGCCGTCATGCGGGACGTCAGCGAGGCGAGCATGGGCGACTCCCTGGTCCGCGACCCACACACCGATTCTGATCACGCGGTGCCACTGACACGTCGTGAGCAGGACATCGTCGCGCTGGCCGTTTCGGGCCTCACCGATCGACAAATAGCGGCGAAGCTCATGGTGTCGGTTCGCACCGTGGAAGGCCATTTGTACCGCAGCTACGCCAAGCTGGGTATCCGTCGTCGTGAAGATCTTGGCTCTGTTGTCCGACGCTGACCCAGTGTCCGCTTGAGTACCCCAAAAGAGCCCCTTGGCACCCCTGTGCCCGATTCCCGCAGGATTTAACCAATCGCTGGAGTAATCGGCCTGCGTTTCGTGTCGGAACCAAGTAGTGCCCCCTCCGGGTACTGAGTACAACACAGTATCGGGCGGTGAAAAGCACCCCAGTAATCGAGTACCGATTACTGGTGTTTGGCTTTTGCGCCCCCGGCAATATTGATCTTGGAAGAACGGTTCAGCCCCAAGCATCACCGGGATTCCGAAAGTCGCATCAATCGCATCGGTGGTCTCTTTAGCCGATGCCCCGGCCACCGGAAGGTGGTCCGGCCCTGAACGAAGCCGGCGGCGACAGAGTCTTCTGAGACCGAGACTCTCCCCCCAGCCGCCGCCGGCTTCTAAGCCAGGGACCCGCGAATCACCAAACAAAACTTCCCGGACATGGGACTGCTGCAATTGGAGTGTGCATGCTGCCGGACCCTTGGCTGGACGAAGATACCGTCACAGCCAGGCTGGGATCCCCGCAGCACCCCGACAGGGCGCAATTGCTGGAGCTGGTTCTTTCCACGGTACGTTCCCCCTCCACCAGTGGCATCGTTGTCGCAGGGGAGAAAGGTTCAGGGAAAAGCCACTTGCTGCTCTCGCTCAAGGCCGGCCTCCCCGAAACCATGGACGTCCGCACCTTCGCTGGAAGCCTTGACGCCACACAGTACGGAGTGCTTGCCCAAGGGGTTCCCAGCGCCGCAGCACGCAGGCCCGGAGTAAGCGCCACCACCGCAACCAGCTACTCAACGGCGCACATCCCCGATGCGGCCATAAGTGAGGGACCGATGCCGGGACTCCACGTCCTTCGTGCCCTCACCAACACCCTCGGGCCTGCCAGCTACGTGTACTCGGCACCGGCCCTGCAGCGGCGGGGCAAACGCCGCAACCAGTCCGCCCGCCCCCAGCTGGTCCTTCTGGTGGACGACATCCACTACGTCGACCCAGCGTCCCTTGGGGTCCTGCTGCAGCTCATTCCAGGATTCGGTGCCAAACTCGTAGCTACCGCGGACAGTCGGCGCCCGTTGCCCCAGGACCTGTACCAGCTCTGGGAAGACGGCTTCATGGAGCAGTACCTCCTGCCGCCGTTCACCCTCACGGAAGCGCATGCAGTGTGCGTGTCCCTCCTGGACGGGAAGGTCCAGCAGCGGGCCAGCAGCCTCCTTGCAGCGATGAGCGGATTCAATGTGGCCGTCCTGTGCCTCGCCGTGGAGGACGCGCGGCGTGCCGGGCTTCTGGTGCGGCGGGAGGGCTATTGGACGATCGACACCCGCGCCCATTGCGACTGGCCAGGCGTTGTGGAGCATGTCCAGGCCGACAACGAAGTCCGGCCGGCGGAGGAGCGGCTCGCTATGGAACTGGTCGCTTTGGCCGAGCCGGTCGCCTTCGAGATCCTGGAACGCCATTGTGGGCCGAAAGCCGTGGAAAACCTGCTGGCGGACCGTCGCATCAGGCTGATGCCAGGCTGGCGGCCCATGGTTCGCATGGGTTCATGGTTGTGGGGCGAGGCTACCCGGCTTGCTGTCCCGCGGTCCCGGAGCCTTGCGCTCCACCAGCAAATCGAGGAACCGGGCCTCACCCGTGAGACGGCGCCGAGCATGTTGCGATGGATGACCTGGACCCTGGATTGCGGCCTCGACCTCGCCGATGAGCTTCTTTTGGCCGCAGCGCCCGTCGCGGACCGCCCCTCCACCGCCGAACTCGTGCTTCAAGCGGCCGCCGCGGTCAAGGGACCGGATCACGCGGAAGAAGCCGGAATGATCAGGGCGAGGGCTTTGATTGCCGAGGGGCGGATTGCCGAAGCCACGCCGGTCCTTCGGCACTTGGCGGCGGCAGGACCGGACGAGGTAAAGCTCGACGCCGGCCATCGGCTGATGGCGTTGGAACTGCTGGGTGCAGTACAGGGTGATGTTCCTTCCGGGGACGACGCGGACAACCCCGCTGGCCGGATCGCAGCGGATGTTCGCGAGGCCGAACGGCTGCTCCTCTCCGGTACGGCAACGGAAGCCCTGGTGCGTTCCACCCAGGCGATGAAGGCCGTGGGCAATGATCCGGCGATGGAAGCGTTCCGCGCCGGCGTGCTTCTCCGGCATGTAATCTGCTTGCGCCACAACCTTGGCTGGAACGCCATGGGTCCGCTTCTGGATTATCCGGCCCACGACATACCCAGGCACGTGGCCGAGTGTTCGGAGGTTGCACGGGCCTACATCCAGCTCAGCCAAGGGTTCGCGCGGGCTGCGCGCGTGACCTTGGAGGAGGTGCTGGCGGAACTGTCCGACGCCGGCCTGCCGCCGGTCCGCTCTTTCGCCCAGGCGATGCTGGCCTACTGCGAAGCGTTGAGCGGTAACCCGGCCGCGGCCTTGGCCCGGGCCAAACGAGGTACCCGTGAAGCGCACAGGGCTTCAGCCAGGACATCGCCCGAAGACCTCCTGCCCCAGCTCAGCTCCCTCTACCGTGCAGCAGCCCGGGACGTCGCCTCAGGCAAAGCGACGCATCTTCCGGCGCTGGCGGGGCAGTTCCACGGCCAGGGCAAGGTGTTGCTGGAAGCTGAGGCGCTCTCCCTCATGGCGCTCAACGCAAGCAGCACCGCCGTCGTCGACGATGCCGCCCTGAGCCGCCTGGCGGCCGCCGCGACCGCCGTCGAGGGTGCTGGAGGGGCCGCCCTGCGCGCCTTTGCGGGCGCCCTGCTCGAGGACGAGCCCAAGACCCTGGAAACGGCGGGGCGCTCGTTGTCGGCGGACCGGTTGTTCGCCCACGCAGAGCTCTGCTGCGCCAAGGCGGCCCCTGCGTACCGGGCCCGCTCACGCACTGCGGCGGCCCGCAGGTCGGACGCCCTGGCTGAGCGGCTCCGCGGTGTCCTGGACAGCGGGACTGTGCCGCCGCTGGGGTGGCTCCCTGGGAGGGCAGGCAGCTGACGTGCTGAACGGCACACTGCCCGATCGGGCCCTGCGTGGGATAATGGGGAGTCCCTGAAGGATTTTCCAAGGAGCGCCCCTTGACTGCCGTATCAACTCCCGTCTCGTTGCAACAGTCCGTGCATGCCATGGACAACGCGGAGGTGTTGCGGATCCGGAACGACTTCCCGGTGCTGGATCAACTGGTCAACGGAAAGCCACTGATCTACTTGGATTCCGGCGCTACCTCGCAAAATCCGCTCAGCGTCATCGAAGCTGAGCAGGAATTCTACGAGCAGCGCAACGCTGCCGTGCACCGCGGAGCCCACCACCTGGCCGTCGAAGCGACCGAGGCCTTCGAGGACGCCCGCCAGACCGTGGCGGACTTCATCGGCGCCCGGTATGAGGAAACCGTGTGGACCTCCAACGCCACCGAGGGCCTCAACCTGATCAGCTATGCCCTGTCCAACGCAGCTTTGTGGGCTGCGCAGGGTCGGGGCAGCTCCGGCTTGAAGGACCTGGCCATCGGCCCGGGCGACGAAATCGTGGTCACCGAAATGGAACACCACGCCAACCTCATTCCCTGGCAGGAGCTCGCGTTCCGCACCGGCGCCACACTGAAATACATCCCCATCACCGACGATGGCGCCCTTCGACTCGATGCTGCCGCGGAGATCATCGGGAACCGGACCAGGCTGCTGGCCTTCACGCAGGCTTCGAACGTCCTTGGCACCATCAATCCCGTGGCCGACCTCGTTGCCATGGCACGGGGCGTAGGCGCGTTGGTGGTCCTGGATGCCTGCCAGTCGGTTCCCCATATGGCCGTTGACGTGAAGAAGCTCGACGTCGACTTCGCGGTGTTCTCCGGTCACAAGATGCTGGCTCCTACCGGTGTGGGCGTGTTGTACGGCAAGCAGGAGCTTCTTGATGTCCTGCCGCCGTTCCTGACCGGTGGTTCCATGATCACCACGGTCACCATGGAACGCGCCGAATACTTGCCCGCGCCGCAGCGCTTCGAGGCCGGAACACAACGCATCTCCCAGGCTGTGGCGTTGGCAACCGCCGTGAACTACCTTTCCGAAACCGGAATTGACCGCATCCACGCCTGGGAAGCGACCCTGGGCCAGCGCTTGGTCAAGGGCCTTGAAAGCATCGAGGGCATCCGCGTTGTTGGTCCCGCATCCGGTGCCGAACGGATTGGCTTGGCAGCGTTCGACGTCGCCGGTGTCCACGCGCACGACGTCGGGCAGTTCCTTGACGACCGCGGCATCGCCGTCCGCGTCGGCCACCACTGCGCCCAGCCGCTGCACCGCCGCCTCGGCCTGACAGCGACCACCCGGGCGAGCACGTACCTGTACAACACCACGGACGACGTCGATGCCTTCCTCGACGCCGTCTCCGGAGTCCGGGCCTACTTCCAGGCCTGACCACAACGACTTTTTCGAAGAAACGGGCACCAGCACCATGAGTCTTGACCAGCTTTACCAGCAGATCATCCTTGACCATTCCAAGCAGCGGCACGGCAGCGGCCTCGCCGGAACAGAGGCACCGTCAGGAGCCGCCACCGGCCAATCGCACCAGTTGAATCCGGTCTGCGGGGACGAAGTGACGCTCCGGCTGGCCGTCGCTGACGGGACCGTGCAGCAGATCAGCTGGGATGGTGCGGGCTGTTCCATCTCCATGGCCTCGGCTTCCGTGTTGAGCGAACTGGGGGAGGGCATGTCCGTAGAGGAACTGCACTCAGTAATCGACAACTTCCGCGAGGTACTCCGCTCACGCGGGAAGGTGCAGGCAGATCCGGAGATACTGGGAGACGCCGCAGCCTTTGAAGGAGTGGCCCGTTACGCCGCCCGGGTCAAGTGCGCCATGATCTCCTGGGTCGCTGCCGAGGACGCGCTCAACCAGGCGACCACAAGCTAAGTACCCCTGCGGCTAGGCGCGGGCGAAGACGTCAGGCACGCCGTCGCCGTCGTCGTCCCGTTCTTCGTCCGCCTGAACCTTCCGGTACCGCCGGTTGCGGGCCTTAAGCACGACGGCGGCCAGCAGCGCCGAAATCAGGGAACCTGCCAGGATGGCAACCTTGGCGTGGTCGTTGTGGGCCGATCCAGCGCCGAAGCTCAGCTCGCCGATGAGCAGCGAGACCGTGAAGCCGATGCCCGCCAGGAGGGCGAGGCCGAAGAGATCGATCCACGCGATGCTCGAATCCAGGCTCGCGCGCGTGGTCTTGGTGACCAGGAACGTAGTGCCGAAGACCCCGACCGCCTTGCCCACCACCAAGGCTGAAACGATGCCAACCGCCACGGGATCCTGCAGCGCCGCGCTCATGCCCTCCAGGCCGCCCAAGGCGACCCCCGCTGAGAAGAAAGCGAACACTGGCACTGCGAACCCCGCTGAGAAGGGGCGGAGCCGGTGTTCGAAGTGCTCGGCCAGACCCTCGGCCGGTTCGCCCTTCTTCCCGCTGGCAAAGACCGGCACGGCGAAACCGAGCAGGACGCCTGCCACGGTGGCATGGATGCCGGAGGCGTGCACGAAACCCCAGGTTGCCAGAGCCAGCGGCACCAGGAGGTACCAGCTGCGGATCCGTTTCTGCACCAGGAACGTGAAGAGGGCCAGCGGTACTGCGGCGGCCAGCAGCATGAGCGGCTGGAGGCCGGTGGAATAGAAAAAGGCGATGATGCCGATGGCAATCAGGTCATCCACTACGGCGAGTGTGAGCAGGAACGTCCGGAGCGCCGCGGGCAGATGGGTGTTGATGACCGCAAGGACCGCCAAGGCGAACGCAATGTCCGTGGCCGTGGGGATGGCCCAGCCCTTGAGGGTTTCAGGTGATCCAAGATTGAACAGGACGAAGATCAGGGCCGGGACTGCGACTCCGCCGATCGCGGCAGCCACCGGGACTACTGCGCGGGCCGGTTTGCGGAGTTCTCCGGCCACGAACTCGCGCTTAAGCTCCAGTCCGGCGAGGAAGAAGAAGACTGCGAGCAGGCCGTCGGACGCCCAGTGGCCGAGGCTGAGCTCTAGGTGCCAGGGTTCGAAGCCGAGCTTGAGGTCGCGGAGGGCGAAGTAGCCAGCTGCCGCGGGGGAGTTGGCCCAGATGAGGGCAACGACTGTTGCTGCCAGCAAAAGCGCGCCGCCGACGGTTTCCGTGCGGAGGATCGCGAGGATCCGGCGGTACTCGGGGTAGCTGGAGCGGGAGAAGACGGGTGGTGAGTGCTGGGCCACGGGGTTTCCTTACCTGGTTCGGGGTATCACTAAGACTCCGCCGACCAGACTTCCCGGCACACCACTGTCCATCCTACCCAACTAGGGGACAGTAAACGCTCCAATGAGGGCTCATTAGTGCGTTTACTGTCCCGCAGTTGGGTGAAACTCAGGCGACGAGGCCCGCGATTCCGATGACCGCTGTCGCGAGTCCCAGCACCATGGAGATGGTGACCAGGACGACGTGAACGGTCAGGAACTTGGTGGCCTTGCCTGCGGCGTCGCGGGCCCGGGGGTCCTTCATGACGCGCTTGAGGAACTGCGGCCACACAGCCAGCGACCAGATACCGGCCACAATCAGGACAACCGCAAGGATCGCGGGAATCTGCATGCTAGTGGCTTTCGAGCCAGGCCTCGGCCTGCTGCGACTGGATGCCCAGGGCCTTGCCCACCATGGGCTCGGCAGCGTCCGCGATCTTCCCGCCCAGGAACGGAACCGAAGACGTCACGTTGCCTTCGAGCTCGATCCGGGTGCTGCCGCCCTCAGCGACGAGGCGCTGGACGGCGGTGACATCCAGCGGGGCGCCGGCGATCTTCAGGGCGATCTTGCTGGCGCGTGAACCGTCGGCAGCAGGGGCTTCCCACTCCTCGGTCTGCGTTACCTTCAGGGTTTCGCCAACGAACTTGCGGGCGATCTCCGGCAGGCGGGTGGTGGGCAGCGTGCGGACCGTGGTGGTGGTGAAGGCACCGGCGGTGTCGCCGTCAACGGTGAACGATTCCAGCGAGCCGCCCACGTATTCGCTGGTGTGGCGCAGGAAATCCTCGTCGACAAAGACGGCCGCTACGCGGTCAACGCTGTGGGGCAGGGTGGTGGATGCACTCAGGGCCATGGGTCCTCCGTGGATGGTGGTGGTGAAGCTTTTTAGCTCCCAACATCCTACGGGGTCCGGGTGGACTCACTGGAACGCGCTTCGTCCTGGAGCTCTGTTGCGGCCGCTGAGATGTTGCGGGCCATCGAGGGAAAGATGAACCCGTGGAACGGGTACACGCCCAACCAGTAGAGCCGGCCAGCCAAGCCTCGCGGGAAGAAAATGGCGCGTTGCTTATAGAGGCTGCCGTCGCCGTCGGGCTCCACAGCCAACTCCAGCCAGGCGCCGCCGGGAGCGCGCATTTCGGCCCGCAGACGCAGCAAGTGGCCTCGGTCGATGGCTTCGACCCGCCACCAGTCCACAACCTCGCCCGTGTTCAGCGTCTTCGGGTGGCGGCGGCCCCGCAAGAGTCCCGCGCCGCCCTGCAGCTTGTCCAGCCAACCGCGCACCTTCCAGGCCAAGGGCATCGAGTACCAGCCGTTCTTGCCGCCGATGCCCTCGATGATGGTCCACACGTATTCCGGCTTGGATTCGCTGTGGAAGGTCCTCTCGTCCAGGAACACTTTGTAGCCGGCCCAGTCGGGGTCACTGGGCAGGGGATCGGCGTCGATGCCCGCATTGGCCCAGGTCGTCTCCACCTGGCCGTCCCGTTCCTTGCCCAGCGCCAGGGCGACGGCGCGGCGGTAGGGGGTCAGGCCGCCGTCGGGCTGCTTGATGTAACGGTCGACGTCGTGCTCCCGCGACACGGCGTCGTGCTGCAGTGACTGAACCAGCGGCAGGGACATGGACAACGGGATGGGCGTGACCAGAGCGACCCACAAGCCAGCCAGCTTGGGTGCGGGGACGGGAAGAGCGATGACCAGCCGTCGGGGGAGCCCGCGTTCGAGCGCGTATTCGTTCATCATCTCCTTGTATTTCAGGACGTCCCGGGAACCGATGTCGAAGCTCCTGTTGAGGCCTGCGGGAAGGGTTGCAGCAGCCACCAGATAATGCAGCACGTCCCTTACCGCGATGGCTTCGATCCGGTTATTAACCCAGCTCGGCGCGGGCATGACCGGGAGCGTGTCGGCCAGGTGCCGGATCATCTCGAAGGACGCTGAGCCCGAACCGATCACCACTCCGGCCTGGAACACAATCGAGTCCACTGCCGACTCCAGGAACACCTTGCCCACGGTCTCGCGGGAGCGCATGTGCGTGGAAAGTTGCGTGTTCTCCGGGTGCAGTCCGCCGAGGTAGACGATCCTGTCGACGCCGGCCTCCGTCGCTGCCTTGGCGACCAAGCGGGCCATGGCTTCTTCCTTGGCTTCGAAGCCACTGCCTGAGGCCATGGAATGAACCAGGTAGTACAGGACGTCCACGCCCTGGAGCGCCTCGGTGAGGCCGCCGGCGTCGGACAGGCTGTTTTCAATGATCTCGACGTCGTCATGCCACGGCACGTCGGCGATCTTTTGGGGCGTACGGACCAGGACTTTCACGCGATGACCGGCTTCAAGGAGGCGCGGGACCAGCCGGCCACCGATATAACCTGTGGCACCGGTCACCAGCACCGTCTTGGTGTCGTGCGGGGTGTTGGAATGCGTAGCTTCCGAAGGCTGCAAAGGAACTCCTGGGGCTGGGGTGGAGGTAGGCTGGAATGACCCGGCATTCGTCTGAATTTCCGGGCATTTGTGTTGCCTGCCCTTGGACCCACCCTAGGAGTTTCTGCCATGAGCCTCAACGGTCTGCGCCGCGCACTGGCGGAGGACAAGACGTTTGCGCGCGTTCGTACAGAGGCCCAGCGGCCCTTCAGCGACCGCAACACCGACTACCAGATCAGCGCCCCGACCGGCATGCGGGCCGTCCTGATCGCCGAAATGGCAGATGCCCTGGCCGATGCCGCTGCCGATGGTGGCGGCGCGCCGGTGGTCCTCGCTGTCACTGCCACGGGCAGGGAAGCCGAGGACCTCACAGCCGCCCTGTGCTCCTATCTCCCCGCGGACTCCGTTGATACTTTCCCGAGCTGGGAAACCCTCCCGCACGAACGGCTTTCGCCGCGCTCCGACACCGTGGGCCGGCGGCTTTCCGTGCTGCGCCGCCTGACCCACCCGGAAACCTCGACGGCGGCCCCGTTGCGCGTTGTGGTGGCTCCCGTTCGCGCCGTTGTTCAGCCGATCGTGGCAGGCCTGGGCGACCTCGTTCCGGTGACGCTGCAGGTGGGCCAGGAACGCTCCTTCACCGAAGTTGTCCGCGCCCTGTCCGACGCCGCCTATGCCCGGGTGGACATGGTGACCCATCGTGGTGAATTCGCCGTCCGCGGTGGCATCCTCGACGTCTTCCCGCCCACCGAGGACCACCCCATCCGTGTGGAGTTCTTTGGCGACGAGGTGGACCAGATGCGCTGGTTCGCCGTCGCCGACCAGCGCTCACTGTCCGCGCCCGGCATCCACCACCCCACGGAACTGCACGCCCCGCCGTGCCGGGAAATCCTCATCACTCCTTCCGTGATGTCCCGCGCCGCCAAGTTGAAGGCCGACATGCCCGCCGCAGCAGACATGCTGGAGAAGATCGCGGGCGGCATCGCGGTTGAAGGTATGGAATCCCTGGCGCCCGTGCTGGTGGATGCCATGGTTCCGTTCGTGGACCAGCTCCCGGCGGGCTCGCTGTCGGTGGTCATCGAGCCCGAAAAGGTGCGCACCCGCGCGCACGACCTCGCGGCCACCAATGAAGAGTTCCTGGAAGCGGCCTGGTCAACAGCGTCCGACGGCGGCGCCGCGCCACTTGATCTGTCGTCCCAGGCCTCGACCGACCTGCATGCCGCCAGTTTCCGCTCACTGACGGACACCCGCTCCGCTGCGCTTGAACACGGCGTTTCCTCGTGGTCCATCACCTCCCTTGCCTCGGACGAGGACCTGGTCCTGGACATCGACGTTTTGAACATGCGTGCGCGCGAACCGCGCGGCTACCAGGGCGACGTCGCTGAGATGCTCGAATTCATCGGCTCGCGAGTCCGTGATCAGTGGCGCGTGGTGGTGGTGACCGACGGCCCAGGTCCTGCCCAGCGGTTGGCTGAGCTGTTCCACGACGCAGACATTCCGTGCACCCGCGTTGACTCCCTGGATAACGAACCCCAGCCGGGCATCATCGAGGTGACCACTGCCGCCGTCGGCCGTGGTTTCGTCCTGGATGGACTGAAGCTGGGGCTGTTGACGGAAGCGGACCTCCTGGGACGGGCCACGGCCAGTTCCACGAAGGACATGCGCCGCATGCCGTCCAAGCGACGCAACGCCGTTGATCCGCTGCAGCTGCACGCCGGGGATTTCGTGGTTCACGAGCAGCACGGCATCGGCCGGTTCGTGGAGCTCATACAGCGCAAGGTGACCGGGACGTCGTCGTCCGACGCCGGACTGCGCGAGTATCTGGTGCTGGAGTACGCACCCTCCAAGCGCGGCGCCCCCGGAGACCGTCTCTTCGTACCCACGGACCAGCTGGACCAGGTGACCCGCTACGTTGGCGGCGACACTCCGGCCCTGAGCAAGATGGGCGGGGCGGACTGGGCCAGCACCAAGTCCAAGGCCCGCAAAGCCGTCAAGGAGATCGCCGGCGAACTTATCCGTCTGTACTCGGCCCGCATGGCATCCCGAGGGCACGCCTTCGCCCCGGATACTCCGTGGCAGCGCGAGTTGGAGGAGGCGTTCCCTTACGTGGAGACGCCTGACCAGTTGACCACCATCAACGAGGTCAAGGCAGACATGGAGCGCGAGATCCCCATGGACCGGCTGGTGTCCGGCGATGTGGGCTACGGCAAGACCGAGATCGCTGTCCGCGCGGCGTTCAAGGCTGTCCAGGACGGCAAGCAGGTGGCAGTCCTGGTGCCCACCACGCTCTTGGCACAGCAGCACTACGAAACCTTCACCGAACGCTTCTCCGGCTTCCCATTGCGAGTGAAGCCGCTGTCCCGTTTCCAGTCCAGCAAAGAGGCCAAGGAAACGGCCGAGGGCGTCAAGAGTGGCGCCGTGGACGTGGTGATCGGAACGCACCGGCTGCTGTCCAAGGACTTTGAGTTCAAGGACCTTGGCTTGGTCATTGTGGACGAGGAACAGCGCTTCGGCGTCGAACACAAGGAAGCGCTCAAGAAGATGCGCACCAACGTCGATGTGCTGGCCATGAGTGCCACGCCGATCCCGCGAACCCTGGAAATGTCCCTGACCGGTATCCGGGAAACCTCAACGCTGGCCACCCCGCCGGAGGAACGCCACCCCGTGCTGACGTACGTGGGACCCTTCACCAACAAGCAGACCTCGGCAGCCATCCGCCGCGAGCTCATGCGCGAGGGACAGGTGTTCTTCGTCCACAACCGGGTGTCCTCGATCGAGCGCATTGCGGCCCAGATCCGGGAGCTTGTCCCTGAAGCGCGGGTGGAGGTGGCGCACGGGCAGATGTCCGAGAGCCGCCTGGAGAAGATCATTGTGGACTTCTGGGAGAAGCGCTTCGACGTCCTGGTCTGTACCACCATCATCGAAACCGGCCTGGACATCTCCAACGCCAACACGCTCATCGTTGACGGGGCGGACAAGTACGGCCTCTCGCAGTTGCACCAGCTTCGTGGCCGTGTCGGCCGTGGGCGCGAACGTGCCTACGCTTACTTCCTTTACCCCTCGGAAAAGCCTCTAGGCGAGGTGGCTTTGGAGCGTTTGAAGGCAGTGGCGGCGCACAATGAGCTGGGTGCGGGCATGCAGCTGGCCATGAAGGACCTCGAAATCCGTGGTGCCGGCAATCTGCTGGGCGGAGAACAGTCAGGCCACATCCAAGGCGTCGGCTTCGATCTCTACATCCGACTGGTGGGCGAGGCTGTTGCCGAGTATCGCGGCGAAGCCGAGGAGAAGGCCGCCGAGATGAAGATCGAGCTGCCGGTCAACGCACACCTGCCCCATGACTATGTTCCGGGGGAGAGGCTCCGCCTGGAGGCCTACCGCAAGCTCGCCGCCGCCACCACGCATGAAGCCATCGACGAGGTGCTCGCCGAACTCGTGGACCGCTACGGTGAGCCGCCGCTCCCGGCCCAAAACCTCATTGCCGTGGCCCGCTTCCGGGTGGGTGCCCGCGAAGCCGGGTTGTCCGACGTCGCACTTCAAGGCAACTTCATCCGCTTCTCGCCGGCGCAACTGCCCGAATCCAAAACCATGCGCCTGAACCGCATGTACCCGGGTTCGCAGGTCAAGCCTGCCTTGGACGCTGTGCTCATTCCCAAGCCCAAGACCGCTCGGATCGGTGGCCGCGACCTTCAGGACGCCGAGATCCTCCAGTGGGCCAACAATGTCATTGAAGCGATCTTCGCCGATGTGCCTGTGAAGGCGGGCTAAGCGAATGATGGGAGGACACCACGCCGCGTCGGGAGCCGCGGCGTGGATAGCTATTGCCTCGACCGGTCCCTACGCCTTGGGCTGGTACCCCCTGGATTCCACCGGAATCCTGATTGGCGCCATGGCGACGGCAGGAACGGCTTTGGTGTGCGACTGGGACCACCGGCACAGCACTATTGCCAATTCGCTGCCGCCGCTGTCCAATGTGATCGCCGTGGGGATCGAGAAGGCAAGCGGTGGGCACCGGCAGGGTACTCACTCGCTGCTGGGGGCCTCCGCGTTCGTGGTGCTTGCCGCGATGGCCGCGCAGTTCCAGATGATGACACCGGTGGGCAAACTCTCGATCGGCGCCGGCCTGCTGTGCATGTTCATGATCAACCTGGCTGCCAAGGCGCTGAATCTGTTCCCGAAGTCCGGATGGATCACCAACTGGCTTTTTGCCCTGGTCATGGCAGGTCTGGTCACCTGGTTTGCCCCTGATCAGTGGGGCTGGCTCCCGTTGTCCATGCTCACGGGTGTGGTGGTTCATATCGTGGGGGACATGATCACTGTGGGCGGCGTGCCCTTGTTGTGGCCGATCGTCATCAAGCCGCCGAAGTTCCTGCGGAAGTCGCTGGTGAGCGGCATCTGGCGGGCGAACGGTGCCTTCTCCGTGCCGCTGCTGGGCCGCGCCGGATCCCGACGCGAATGGCTGGTGCTGATTCCCGTCAGTGGCTACGCGATGGTGGGTATGGGAGCCGCGGCGTGGTCGCTGGCCCAACTGCACTGGCCGGCCTTCCTGGCGGCCCTGGCGCTTTAAACGACGAACGCGGGGTCACTTACGGCCCATCCCGAAGGGGATGATGGGCCGTAAGTG